>CAKZMA010001247.1 GCA_937127375.1 uncultured Coleofasciculus sp.
CGAATCATCCACAAACTTCTGTTGCTGCTTATTCCCCAACCCCCCCTGACTCAATCGCTGGCGTAACTCCGACTCAATCGCGCTAACCCCCTGTTCAGGCGGAATCTGATGATTCAGAAAACAATTCGCGATCGCGGTTCGGATTGCCCCTTTAATTGAAGAACCAGGAATGTATAATTGTCCTATCCCATTGCGAATCATCGGACGCAGCATAGAAATCCTTTGTCCCTCATCCTGAGTCCACAGAGGACGCAGATCAGACAGTTGCTTTAATTTCTCTTGCCAAGCATCCCCAAAAGCCACTTTAATTAAAGACGTAATACTGTCTTTATTTTCAATCGTTGCCATATAATCTTGCAGAAACCGTCCCCCCTGTTTCAGCAACGCTTGCGCCAAGGCTTCTGGATTAGGCAGATAAATGGTTGTCCCCACTTGTACATATTCAAAGGGATTCAGTTGGGAGACTTCTGATCCAATATGTAAGATAGGACTTCTCAGTTCAATCGTTTTCGACTCATAAGTCTGAGTTTTGTAGGTATTGAAGATAGTTAAAGCTGAAGCATTAGAATGGGTCATGATATTCAATTAAGGTAGATAGAAGCAGAGGATTTGAGGTACTAGGGTATGTCTAAAACAGTGTTTTATCTGTGATTCTAGAACTATTTTATGTGACGATAGTTCCCCTTCTCCCTTGATGGGAGAAGGGGTTAGGGGATGAGGGTGAAATCTTGCGTCCTCTCTCCCCATCAGCAACAGTTGCTCCCAAAATGACATAACCTTTACCTTTTTCCAGTTTACTGAATTGGCAAACTCAACCCAATCCCATTCCGATAAACCGGATGAGACTTAAACCTAGCAGGCGTTACATCTGCCAACTCTCCATCAGGAACAAAGGGAAAAACCGACCCTTCTATAAACATTTTTACATTTTTACGCCGCAATTGCTGTCCAGAAAAGGGAGAACAAATCCAACCGCCCCGTTCACGGACTTCGTAGTAGGAATGATTCTCCAACTCATCCCTTAACTCCGGCGCAAAACTCCCCTGCCAAAACAAACTCATTAAACAATGATAATTGCCTCCCTGAAAACTCACCACCTGTTGCCAATCTGGGGGTAAATCCGACCAACAGTCCACCTGAAACAGTCCCGCACCGCTGGAACGTTCCCCACCAATTCCAGTTTCTCCCAATAACTGAAGTGCTGCATATAAACGATTCTCCAACTCCGGATTTTTAGCCCTAAACTTGAGCAAAAAATACAACCCTGAATGATCAGGCGCTTGTTCAAACGTAACCAAGCCCGTATGATAAAAATTGGTAGCCTGAGTGAGACGGTCTATCGCCACTTTCGGCAATGTTTGCTTCTGATAGGTTTTCCCATATTCAAAGGTTCTCGCCTCCTGCAAATCCCCCTGACCCCCTCCCTGTCTAGAATTCGCCCTCTCCTCCAACTCCAGGCGATCGCCTTCTGTAAAGCCTTCCCCTTGATACCAACGTTGCCAAATAGTTAAAGGTAAATACCCTAACTTTCTGTACGTCTTCGCAAACCCTAAATCATCTCCTGTGGGATAATTTAGAGGATGAATTAAGGGACGAGGCAAATAATAAATCATCCTTTCCCCCCATTGCTGATAAATAAACGTCGAACTCATTCGCACCGGAGGAGACGCCCGAAACGCTGCCAACAAATCCGCCACCGCATCTGTCTTAAATAAACGGACATACGCCGTAATCCAAGCACTAAATAACGTATCCGAACACACTCGTTCCGCCGTTTCTTCCATACCAATGCCCAACTTACCAAAATGTACCGGGTGGCGTCCAAAATTCAGTCGTACTAACGTCCAAAAACTCATAGTCGCAAATCAAAATTAATCCATTAATCCAATGTAGGGTGCGTTAGCGAAGCGTAACGCACCATTTCTCCTGCCTTCTGCCTCCTGCCTCCTGCCTCCTGCCTTCTGCCTCCTGCCTCCTGCCTTCTGCCTCCTGCCTTCTGCATTTATTCAGGTAATTCTCCCTGAATTTGGCGAGAAAGTTGACCAAACCCAGCCAACAACGCTTCAGTATCCTCAAACTCCAAAAACGGCAAGCGGAAATTAATCGCCTCATCCGGTGTTACCTGGCGATATTGCTTGAAATCCCGCCAAAAACAACGAAAGTTACAAAACTCCACCTTGCCATAGCCACGAGACCCATGTCCGCCCAAGGCATCATCTTCTAAAATAGATAAAGCCACGGCAATATTTTGTAAATCCTCCACCCCTTGCTGGACATCTTCCACCGTATAAACCAACTCAAACTCAAACCGAGAATCTGCCGGCACCCGTTCAATTTGGCGGGGATTCGCAGCAGCCGTAACACGGTCAATCCCGTTTTCAAACTTCCACTCGGTCATATATAATCGGGTATCGACCCGTTGAAGTTTCTTCGCCGATTCTTCCTGTAAATGACAATCCCGAATCATCAACCGGGCGGGATGATTTCGACCGCGTTTAATCTGGGTATATTCCACCCCATCAATCTCGCGAGTCACCACTCTCCCCTGACTCTCAACCGCCTCTAACTCTTCCTGTCGCCTCAGATTACTTTCTACCCAAAAATTTGACCCACCTGTAGACCCGAATAAGCGACTAATCGGACAATTTCTCGCCCCTTGATAAGCAATCGGGTCACCACTATCGACCTGGCTATAGCCATCCACCCAATCATCACTTTCATAGCGATAAGTATCCCGACTTCCTGCCCGATTCAGGGGTTTATTATAGAACCGTTCTAAAATTGAACGCAGTTTTCCTTTAATTGAGGAACCGGGAAGATAGGGATACTGAGTCAAGGGGTCACGAACAACTGGCTTATCCAAGCCACCAATATCCAGATTTTCTCCCCCTCCACCGATGTGGAGTCCGGTTTTGACAACCAGGGTACTTTGTAAGCGGAATTTACCAATTAAGGGTCTAGGTTGTAGCATGATTAATTATCTCGTCCTCCAGCAGCTTTGTGATAAGCAATAATCGATTCAATGAGTTGAACTAAGCGATCAAAATCAGGGGTATCATACACATGGTCAATGGCGACAGCGATAACATCAGCCAAGGGTTTAACTGGGCTTTGATGGCGACTTTGCTGACGGGCGGCGGCATAAGCGAGTTTGGGTTTAAGTAGGACAACTTCATCTTCGATAGTTTTAAATTGCTGGGTTTCATCTTGAGAGAGTTTGACCTTTAAGCGATTAACCGCATCCAAAAATTTGCGAATTTGATTGGTTTTTAACCCTTGGCTGACTAGATGATTTCCCAGTTTTTCGGCTTGAGTAACCAGTTGGCGAATTTCATAGTCTTGCAGTCCATTTTTCAGTTGGCGGATAGATTGGATCATTTCCTGGTCTGGACTGATATCCGTCTTGACGCCAGCGGATTTCTGGATGGCGGTTGAGGGTGGGGATTTTTTCGGAGATTCGGGTCGTTTTAGCGGTTGGTTCATGGTGATTAGCTTAAGTAAGGTAGAAGGAAAATGTAGGGGCACCATCCTTGCGCCCGTATCAAATTAAGCGATAAACCCCTCACCCCCAGCCCCTCTCCCACTCTGGGGAGAGGGGAGTAAGAGGGAAGAAAAAAGGGAACAATAAGAGAGTTAAAAGGTAGCAAAACAGAAATAATTTTAAAACAATAAACAATCCTTGTAAATGCGTTATCTGCTGCATCCTTTTTCCCTTCTCCCATGAAACAAAAGCGAAGCATCCTTTGTCATCCCTCCTCGCAGGGGGGAACGAGGGGGGTGGGATAAGGGGGTAGGGGATGAGGGTGAAATGCTTCAAAAACAAGCAAACAGTCACGGGTTAAATGTAACATCATAGTCTTCATTAAGGGTCATTTTTGCTGGAGTCTAGTGCAGCGGTGCAGAAATAACTAACCAGTTAACAAGCTTCCTCAAAGCAGCTACATTATGTTCCTCATCGCCTTCTGCCCTCTGCCTTCGGACTTCTGCCGTCTTGTACTCGTTGTTCTCCTTCTTCCCTTCTGCCTTTGTCTCGATTTAACGCCTCAATCCACGTTGCGATCGCCCGAAAATAGGGGGCATTATAAGGACTCTTTAACGAGACACGTATCGGCTGAAAAGTTGGCTGACTGAGAACCGATTGAGGTAATCGGGCTAAGGTATAGGCAATTTTAGGAAGATGTAAGAAATAGCGAGTATCCCACTGCTGTTTCTCTGGTTGGTCTTTCATTCGGTCAAGCATCTTCTCCTGGAGTTCGGCGGTAATTAACAGGTGACGGACAAAACGGCGGGAATAATACTGGTCTAACTGTTGACTCAACCTGGAAACCAAGGGAAAAACTCCCCATAGCGGCGGCTGGGTTTCTGGCTGTAAATACTCCCTCACCTTCGGATCAAGTCTCTCTAATTTTTCATTTCCTAACCATTCTTCCCATTTAAACACCTGACCAAATAAACTCAAACTTTGCCGCCCATTTCCCTTCGCCGCTTCCTCCGCTTCCCCGGCTGCATCAGCGGCTTGATACAAGGGAAACTTTGCCCCCGCCAGACTAATTCCCCCGGATAAGGTAATATCTGGATGGTGTCCGGTATAGGCGCGGAAACATTGGTACACATCAAAGCCAAAGTCCACCACTTCATTCCAAGCGCCACTGACAAACACATCATCGCCACCTGCATAAATAAATAATAAATTCTGGCGCAGACTTTCACTCAAGGCTTGGGCGTTAGCTAAGACAGGAACCTTGTCCCGGAGACTGAGAAAGTTCTCCTGGCGAGACTGGGCTAAACTATTCAAATACACCTTAAAGAAATAACTAATTAACCGCGACAATCCCGCCACTCGCGCTAAAGTTTGCTTCTCCCCCAGCCCCCGGGCAAAAATTTGTCCCAATCGGTCTACATCCATTCGCAAATAACCGACTCGTTGAATTCCTGGGGCGATATCTGCCAGTTCTGCGGCGGACATAAACCCAGATTCGCCTTCTTTTTGCGTCCGTTGTCCGTAGTTTCCTAAAAGTAAGGGAACTGCATTCCGATAATGGCGGAAACTATAATGGTCAATTGTCCAGTCATTGACCAGGAACACAGTGTCTAAATTAGGGTCAATCTGTTTCCAACTTTGCCAGTTTGGGTATAATCGATAGTCAATGGTCACGGCTTCCCGTTCCTCAGTTGCGGGTAACTGGAAAGAGAGAATCTGCTGAGAATTAGAATCATTGGCAGAGGGCGATTCCCCCTTATCTTGACGATGGGAACGGATAATCGCCGCCAGATGGAACAACTCGCCCCCCAATTGAAACATCTGGCGACAGGTGTCACAGGCTAAAACAGAATCGGGTTCATGGGGGTTGAGGGGGTAGAGAGTTTCTACATCATCTCGATGACAGACCCGACAAGGGTCATAAGCCGGACGGGGTTGCATCAGGGCGGACAGATTTTGGGCAAATTTCCGGGATTTTTGGTGAGCTAATTTTTGAGTGACGGTTGACCAAGATTGGGCAAATTCGGCAGTTTTCACCGCTTGGGGGTCAAATTCCTGACTATCCAAGGCGAGGAAGATGTTTCCTTGGAAATGGTGAAGCAGCCACTGATTAATCTGCTGCTGAACGTGTTGCATCCGCTGACAATTTTCCGGTGTCGCGGCGGCGATAAGGTAGAGATTCCCCCCGCCTGCATAGATAATCGTTGTGCGCGGTAATTCTAGGGTGTCTAGAAGTTGTTGCACCACTTCTTCGGTTACCAATTCCAGGTAAAAACTCCGCGCCCGTAATGATTTTAAGGCACCATCACTGGAAATCGTATAGATAAACGTCTGAATTCCGGATAAGTCTCCGGCGATTAGCATCAGTTTCCCAGTGGCGGACGTATTCGCTAAGGCGACAGCGATAGCAGTCGTAGCGCGAGTTAAGTCAATTAAGGCGACATCCTCTTGACCTAAACTCAGATGGGAGGCAAATTTCTCTAGAATTAGCGTCAATAAGGACAGGTTGTGCCAGTCTAAGGGGGTAAGATGAGTGAGAACCTGGCGAATGGCGTCCTGTATCTCTCCCATCTCTGGTTGTTGCGGTTGAGGATAAGGAATCGGGGGATTCGTATCCGCGATCGCAGCCGCATTCCAGTAATATTTCCTTCGGGGACACTGGGTTAGTTGTACCTGGTCAAACAGAACTCGCAAGGGTTCCGGGGTTTGGGATTCTTGCCAGTCCAACAGGTTGATGGCTTGGGTGACCGCGATTTGAGGGAGTTCTGGAAGGGTGACATCGGTCAATTCCAGGGGGGAATTCGTCCAGGTTGCCAAAATCCGGACAGCTTTTTGAACGATGGCGAGGGCGATGTCATTGTTTTGGGTGAAGGTGGGACTGTTTTTCACGGCGAACTGAGTTAGTGATTCCCTGTTCTTGATAGTTCCCAGTCTACTCCCTGGGTGGAAGGGGTGATTTCCAGTTTTAAGGCAGAGGGCAGAAGGCAGAGGGCAGAGGGCTTTCAGAAGGCAGAAGGCAGAAGGCAGATAAGTTATTCTCCTTGACAGTTCAGTCACGGTTGGGATAAGGTATCGAAATCTAAGATTATTTTCCCCCGCACCGAACCTGGATAATCGAATAATTTGAGTTAAGTTTTCCACTCATTCATCCCTTCGTTGTCCTTAGAATATGGGGGGGTCAGGGAATCGCTGAAATGCTGATTATTTCGTAGACCCCCTCGGATGGCTCTCTCGGTAAGGGTTTCAGGCTTCGGAGTAGGTGGTTTATTGAAAATAAGTGTCAAGTATTCGGGGTAATTTTAGACCCCCCCAGATTTGCCTATCTCTAAGCCTTGCCTAGTAAGGGTTTCAAATCGATAGGGTTTCATACAACTTCCCCTTGACGGGGACGGAAACCACTTTGGGCAAAGCCAAAGTCATCTTGTCGTGGAATTACGATCGTTTCATACAACTTCCCCTTCACGGGGACGGAAACTTCCTGACTCGGAAGATTAAAAGCTTTTATTTGAGATAAGTTTCATACAACTTCCCCTTCACGGGGACGGAAACCCTTGACTAGTTGGAAATCAACCGCAGCTCTATTGTTTCATACAACTTCCCCTTCACGGGGACGGAAACTCTAATCGCCGTTGTCTGCATACCATGCAGAAAGGCAAGCAGTTTCATACAACTTCCCCTTCACGGGGACGGAAACCCCTTCGGCAAAGGGAATCAAAGCTTCAGGAGCAAGTAGGTTGGGTTGAGGAACGAAACCCAACTCTCAGGTTTGTTTATTGGGTTCTGGCGAAGTCGAAACCCAACCGACATGAGTGCTACCTGCTCTCCCTGACATACTACCGGGCGATGACTCCAATCAACGATAGGAAAAGGAGTTGAGTTGACGTTCCTGTCGTATTGGGTTAGATTACCTGTAGTCACCAATTTCGCGATCGCACAGAGATTGAATCAGGATACAGGATTTACTTGTATTGCTAGGAAACAGTACCTTGAAAACCTCATAAAATTAGGGCAAAAAGGCGACGCTCAAGCAAAATGGCTGAAACCCTGATTCTTTCGTGGTGAGCTTCGCCGCCTTATCTGGTAAAGCTTTCAGCCGTTTTTTCGGGAAATTTTACCCCGTTGAATGGGTCAAAATTGGTGAGCTTCGGTAATGGCTTCTAGAACCCATACAGGGTAAGGGTTTCAAGTTGAGGGGTTACACTTACCTCTTCCCCGTCAGGGGATGGAAACATGTTGGTGCTGTTGCAGTTGTAACAACTGTAATAATGTTACACTTACCTCTTCCCCGTCAGGGGATGGAAACTCAGAAAAATCAGTGAACCCTTCAGAGGAATCAGTGGTTCGGGCTTACTTTCGAGTTAGAGAATTGTACCGTTACATCGCCAAAAACATCCCCCACTGCGATCGCGATCCGGTAACTCTTGACCCCAAACAGAATCAGCGATTAACTCACCCCTCCCCCATCAACCGAGGCAAAATAAATCCAGGGTTTTCGCGATCGCCTGATTCCTGGCGATGACTCCAATCAACGATATGACAAGGAGTTGAGTTGATGTGCTTGTTGTATTGGGTGAGATTATCTGTAGTCCCAGATTGGGCAGAAATATTTTCGCGATCGCACAAAGATAGCCAATTCACTCCGATTAGAAGGAAACAGTACCTGAAAAACCAAGAGTATGAAGGATAGGCGCCAACAGAAGCGATCGCCGATCACCTACTCATTCACATCAACCCGAACAAGCGCGATCGGATCGGGGGAATTTTCCCGGATTGACAGTGGAGCCGTGTTTAGGGTAATTTATGAGAATCTAGAATTGTTCCACCCACAACCGAACCTGGACAATAAAATAATTTGAGTTAAGTTTTCCACTCATTCATCCCTTCGTTGTCCTTAGAATATGGGGGGGTCAGGGAATCGCTGAAATGCTGATTATTTCGTAGACCCCCTCGGATGGCTCTCTCGGTAAGGGTTTCAGGCTTCGGAGTAGGTGGTTTATTGAAAATAAGTGTCAAGTATTCGGGGTAATTTTAGACCCCCCCAGATTTGCCTATCTCTAAGCCTTGCCTAGTAAGGGTTTCAAATCGATAGGGTTTCATACAACTTCCCCTTCACGGGGACGGAAACACGGTCGATGAATTTTGGAGCAATTTTTAACTCCCTGTTTCATACAACTTCCCCTTCACGGGGACGGAAACTTTTTATTAGCCCACCATTTTGAGCTTTCAAAATAGTGTTTCATACAACTTCCCCTTCACGGGGACGGAAACTAACACTGACTACATATAGCGTAGACTCCTTTGGGAGTTTCATACAACTTCCCCTTCACGGGGACGGAAACACCATAGTATTTGGTTCTAAGGTTTTTACCCTTCCTAATGGTTTCATACAACTTCCCCTTCACGGGGACGGAAACTTTCCGGGCGGTAATTCAGGATTTGGAGTTGCTCCGCCGCGTTTCATACAACTTCCCCTTCACGGGGACGGAAACCCTCATATTGGGCTTTGACGGAAGGATAGTAGCATGTGTTTCATACAACTTCCCCTTCACGGGGACGGAAACCTATTGGACATGGTATAACCATACATCCAACTATTGTTTCATACAACTTCCCCTTCACGGGGACGGAAACTCGTAAGCCCTCTTCTTAGGATTTGCCAAGAACCTGGGTTTCATACAACTTCCCCTTCACGGGGACGGAAACTACTACGAGCCAAAGCAGCTAATTGTGCTTTGTCTAAAGTTTCATACAACTTCCCCTTCACGGGGACGGAAACTCCACCATTTTTTATAGCCCTCATTAGAGGGCATAAGCTGGTTTCATACAACTTCCCCTTCACGGGGACGGAAACTGCTGAACGCCATCCTTACACAGCGGATTGGAACATGGTGTTTCATACAACTTCCCCTTCACGGGGACGGAAACTTTTCGGCTCTTGCGATAGCCGGCTGGTCTGAAGGCGGGGTTTCATACAACTTCCCCTTCACGGGGACGGAAACTTATCTGAACTTCAGCTTGAAGTTTCTGGCCTTCTTCTAGTTTCATACAACTTCCCCTTCACGGGGACGGAAACGAGACTTGGACAAATTGCAGATAATCGCTCCACAGTCCGGTTTCATACAACTTCCTCTTCACGGGGACGGAAACTCGGAGAAATCAGAGAACCCTTCAGAGAAATCAGTATTTTTGCCCTCCTTCCCCCTTCTGCCATCTGCCTCCTGCCATCTGCCTTAAAAAAACAACTTGGAAATCCCCTCTTCCACACCCAACTAAAATCGAAGGCATCAACCATCACTCATCAAACCAGCCATGAAACGCCCTTCGATAGTCCAACTCATCACCGACCCCACCAAAAACTTTCTCACCTTTTTCCTCATCGGCAACCTACTATTTACCGTAATATCCGATGGTATCTCCGCCCTATTCTGGGAAGTCTTCGGCTTATGGTTACACACCCAACTAGGACTTAACCTTGCCTTACTCAAAGCCTCAATCGTCGCCAGCCTCACCCTCTTACTTCTGTTGGTCATATACGTCACCAAATTTCCCCGCTGGCTAAAACAAAAACTCGTCAAAATTCCCCTCCTGGGTATAAAAGTCCCCGACCAAACCAACGTTATCCCCCTAACCACCACCCGACCCGGACTCATCGCCGCCATGAGTCCCAAAGCCAATTCCCCCGCAGAAGTCGCCATCTTCCATCACTGGAATAACGGTCAAACCCCCCACCTAAAACACTGCTGGTTAATTTGCACCCACAAATCCCTACCCTACGCCCAAGACATGATTAAAAAACTCACCGACAAAGGCATCACCCAAACCGTCGAATTTCACTACGGAAACTATCAACTCGAAGACCCCGACAATCCCGGACAATACCTCAACTTACTCGTCGAAGACAACGTTATTGACGACCCCAACTACATCCGCCGCCTCGTCAACGCTATCTACGCCGACGCCCAAAACCAAGGCTTAGAAGAATCCGAACTCATCGCCGACTACACCGGGGCGACCAAAGGAATGACAGCCGGAATCATCCTCGCCTGTGCCACAGCGTCCAGGCAATTGCAATACATCAGCCAGATTTACAATTCTCAACTCATGGAAGTAAACGTCTCCTACAAAATCAAAGAAGCATGAATCATGGGGTGTGGGGTGTCGGGTATGGGGAAAGAGAAAGAGGTTAACTCTTCAAGCCACCTGTAGGGGCACGATATTATCGTGCCCTTACCATAAATGGCGTGTGTTTTTATAGCAGTCGCCAAGGCGATTAGGACACAGCAAAATGCGCCAAACCTTGACCCGTCAATCTCTGCCCTTCTGCCTTCTGCCTTTTCCCCACCACAAGACTTATTCAGCAGCCCCTCCTTAGTTTTGCCATGTTGCATCTAGAGTCAAATCACGAGGATTTTTCAGGATAAAAATCTCATCTTCCTTAACCAAATCCCCTTTACAGAATAGAGGTAAACGTTCTTGATACGCTTTAATCGCCAGAATATAATCATGATTAAACAACTCAGCCTGAATCTTGCGAAGTCTATTGACAATAACACCGGACAAAATCACTCCGCCGCTTAACTGATCAACATTAGGAGATTGCAACTGAATCACAATCCCCTGAACCGTTACATCCTTAGCTTGAGTCATTAACTCCCCAAAAATTTCCAATTGAGAGCGATTCTCCGCCAAAGACAACGTTTCCAACACTTCACCCATACGGCGAGGAAAATCCAGAATCTCCGGCTTTAAAGGAAGTAACAATTCAAAATCCTCTCCCTGGGGAGTCGCTTGAGTCCAAATCGAAGCTTTATCAGCCATTTTCTCTTGCTGATGCCAATGATGATTCATTAAATAAGCCTCAACCCGTGCAGGTTGTAACTCACTCAGAACCTCTAAATCTTGTATAACTGCTTTCATAGAACGTCCCCGGCAGCAATTCGTTGCATAATCATACACAGAGCATCCACATTAAATATATTATGGCGTGGAATTTCAACCGTGATAGTGGATTGACTCGTCCGTTGTGGGTATCCGCGCAGAGACAACCAATAGCCACATCGTTGAAGACAAAGAGACTCTTCAGACTGGATTAACCATTCATCGACATTATCGGGAACTAAAACCACAATGAGGAGTTGAGGAACAAACGGATCATCACAGCTTAATTCATCATAGTTCTTGGCAGAGAGACGGTATTTAAGAACGTTTTCTTGTCGAACTTCTTGCGACGTACATTTAATCTGTACATCAAATCGAGGTAAACGTTTTGATCCAATCGTTCCAGGGACTGTTATCGTGGCATCAATACCACTATTATCTAACCGTCGTGTAGCCGATTGGAGAGAGTAACCAGCCGCCGCCGCGACCCCATATACATAAGCATAGCTAAAGTCTTCTTTTTGGGTATTGAGTGCCACGTTTTATTGCCCTGTACTGAGAATGCTTTTCTGATTAAATCATGCAACAATTCCATTATTATTTATCGCCCTTCTCGATTGGACGCGGTACACTTTAACCTCTCCTCTACCTTCTGCCCTCTGCCCTCTGCCTTCTGCCTTCAATCCTCATACAACCGCGCCTCCTTCCGCACATCCGCCGCCACCCGAACCCGCAACTCCCAAGGCAAAAGCACCTCAACAAACGGACGCCAAGCCTGAAGCCGCATCAACACATTCGGATCACTCTCTCGATAAATCGCCGTATAATAAGCATCCTCACGAGGACGAGACTGAATCACCTGTAACAACTGCTGCCGATGCATCACTGGCGCTTCCCGCTTCACCAACCTCATCGCCTCCTGATAACTCACCGACTTAAACGTCTCATGGCGTACCGTTCCCTGGATATAGCGCCGATTATGCAACCCATCAAACCGCAACAACAATAACAACGGCTGTTGATAATAATCAAACCCCCACGCCCTCTCCATTTCCGCCTGAATAAACTCCGGAGTCGGTAAATCCTGCTGCTGATACCGTTGTCCTAACACCTCCGGAACCCGTTCATCCCGCCACTCCAACGCCACAATCTCCTCAATTCGGTCTAAGCGATAATTACACCAATTCATCGCCCCATAAGGATCACGCCCCCAAGCGCACAAATAAATTGCCCGTTGCACATAATAGATACAAACCGGATAAACCACACAATCCACCTCCCCATCCAACTTGGCACTTCGATACCGTAACAGCACAGGCGGTATCGGCGTTTTCGCCCACAACTGCTTCAACTGATCCTGTAAATCCTCCACCTTATCCAACAACCGCCGAGGCACCACATAATCCACATGGAGAAAAAACCGCTGCACCCCATTCACCTGTTGGCGGTGATTCCAAGCCATTAACCCTAAATCCGGAGGCAAAAAACTATAATCCTCCGCCGAACCCTGATTCGATGTCGCCATCGATAGTTTAGGAAACCGCTGCACCCGCCAATATCGTCGCCCTCGATACCTCAACCATCCCAACTGAGTCAGCGCTTGTAAATCTCCCGCCAACATACGCCGCGTCAGAGAAAACAACGGTTGCTTCAGCCAATCCTCAACCGCATCCCGATGCCAATCCGTATGGCGCACAATCTTCCCTATCCACGTTTCCTTCTCCACCCCCGTCCCCTCAGCAAATAGCCAACTTGCCGCCGTTTTCCGACAAGGACATCGGGAATCCGCATGATAGGGAACCTTTTCCCCTTTGGGATGACTCTCCGTAAAAAACACATCCCGCCACTTAGCATAAGTAAAGGGTTCTGGCAACTCCAACCGTTCCCCCTCCTGACCATAAAGCAAACGCAGCCACACCCACAGGCGCACCGCCCTGGCTAAGTTTTGCTTCAGGGAACCCCGCGTTAACCATTGCAGCAGTTCTAGAGTGGGTGGGTGATTGAACATAAGTTGGAAACAACCTCTTCCATAAAGGTGTTAAAGTAGCAGCACAACCTCAAATAACGGTTGAATCTACAGTTTTGACCGAATACCAATGTCACCGATTCAATTAGACCTCTATTCCCATCAAACCGAGAACGGACTCGCCTACCAGCACCTGCGAATTCGCCTCACCAGTCCTGATGGTATCATCGAGCCACAGGACTTAAAAGGATTAGAACTCCCCGCCAATATCCAGTCTAGTCAAGGCGTCGTCATCGAAGGCAAAGGACCCATCTGGCTGTACAGCTACCTCGTCCACCAATGCCATGCTACCGCCTGGGTAGGCTGTTTCGACCCCCGTTTAGAAGGCGCTGTCGTTGTCGAAAGTCATAGCAAAGGAGTGGCAGTCGGTCAAGTCCTAAAACTGATTCTGCCATAACATATTTTATCTATTGAGATAAATACATAAGGCTTCAATCACTTTGACGACAGACTTTTGCTTTTACCATGATTACTTCTATTCGCCATCAACTCCAACTCTTCGTCACCCAAATCCACTCCCCCCAAGGTCAATCCTATCAATGTTTAGAAATCGATATTTGTGGTGAACTTCAGCCATCTGCCTTAAGCCATCTCGAACTGCCCAAAAACTTAGACTTCAATCAAGGAATAGTCCTCTGGGGTTCAGCACCAATTTGGCTCTATAGTCACCTGATTAAACGTTGTCAATCTGCCCCTTGGTTAGGTTGCTACGACATTACTTTCGGTGGATTCGTCGTCGTAGCTAGTCGCCATCCCGCCATGGTTTCAGGGGATTTTTACAAACTCATGAATCGCGACCAATGTGCAGCTATTTTAATTGGCGGTTCTCCCAATAGCGGCAAAAGTGTCCTCTGTCATGCTCTAGACTATACCCTCAACCAAAGCGTACCCGACAAACAGATTCACCTACATCGAGCGCAGTGGGACGGCGAAGGAAACTGGTATGCTCAGATGAGAAATCGACTCTTAGCCGACGAATTAAATCGGCGTTGTCGGTCAAACAACAGTGACCGTTTTTTCCTCTTTCATGCCGATGCCGTGAGCAATATTCGCCAAAACATGGAATTAGTCTTAGTTGATTTTGGCGGAGAGCCAAAACGCGATGATATCATACTGTTGCACCGTTGCACCCACTACATTATTATCAGTTCTAAGCCCAAAGATATTCCTTACTGGCACAATTTTTGTAGAAAACGAGGCGGACTCAAACCCTTAGCCGTCATTCACAGTGTTTTAGAGGAGCGGTTAGACGTGTTGCAGGAAAAGCCCTATTTAGAAATCATTGCCGGACCGTGGGAACGGGGAGAAACCTTTACTGTCCCCGATATTTTACTTGAAAAAGTTTTAGCATTAAGTAAAACATAAAACGGCAAAAGATAAAACTTCTGCCTCCTGCCTTCTTAACCGGACTTACGCAAACACACCGGATGGGGATGGTGCGTTACGCTACGCTAACACACCCTACAAATAGAGCTGCTGAATAAGTTTTGTGGTGGGGGAAGCAGGGAAAGCAGGGGAAGCAGGGAAAGCAGGGAAAGCGAGTATGACAAATGACAAATGACAAATGACAAATGACGAATGACGATATGAACACCCAACTAACTGAGAAATTTGAGCAAGCGCTAATTTATGCTACTCGCCTCCACGCCAAACAACGGCGCAAAACTAACGGTATTCCTTATATTTCTCACCTCCTGAGTGTGGCGGCTTTAGTGCTAGAGGATGGCGGTTCCGAAGCAGAAGCCATTGCCGCCTTATTACATGATGCCGTAGAAGACCAAGGGGGTGCAGCAACCCGCCAGGACATCTTGCATCGGTTTGGCGAACAAGTCGTGGCAATTGTTGATGGTTGTACCGAATCCGACACAGATATCAAACCCCCGTGGCGAGAACGGAAACAGGGATATTTAGAGAAGGTGCGCCAAGGGTCAGACGCCGTGCGGCGAGTGGCTTTAGCCGACAAACTGCACAACGCGCGATCGCTGGTTATGGAAACCCGGTGTCAGGGCGAAGGGATTTGGTCAGTGTTTAGTGCAGGGAAGCAGGGGACATTATGGTTTTACCATGCATTCTTGGACTTGTATCGCACCCCTAATCCTAGTCCGATGGTCGCAGAATTAGCACAAGTTGTCAGCACTTTGGAGTGATTAGCGCTCTATTGTCACTCTGGGAAATTACCCCTTACCAACTCATATCATGTCCGGTTGAATAGTCACATTTAGGTAGAGACAAGGCAGAAGGCAGAAGGCAGAGGGCAGAAGGGAAGGAGGAAGGTTGCAAGGAAGAAGGATATTACGGTTATTTCGGCGGACATGATATCAAGTACAGACGCGCCACGGCGCGTCTGTACTGCCAGGTTATCTCTGGCAATCCGCGTCTTCACGAAGTAAGGGGCGGTTCATGAAACGTCAACACATCTCTCCTTGTCTCCCTGCACTCTGGCTTATTTCAACGAAACATACTGCTGACTGAACTGTCTTCATGAATACGCCAGATGGTTTCTCCCAATAAGTTAGCAACTGAAAGCACCGTAAGCTGATCAAAGTAATTGTCTTGAGCAACTGGAATTGTATTGGTGACAATCACTTCTTCAAAGATTCCACTGGAGAGGCGTTCAATCGCAGGGGGTGAAAAGACGGCATGAGTCGCACAAGCATACACTTGT
>CAKZMA010001248.1 GCA_937127375.1 uncultured Coleofasciculus sp.
ACAAATTCATCCCACGCCTATTGGTCATGGGATGAACTCAATCAATTACCGAGAACGGTTATGAGTGACCGATTCTTTGGATTTGTTATTACGACGCTTCACCAGTTTCGGACGTTCTACTTTGTTATCAACCTCGATGGCAGCTAACTCCGGTTGCGTGTGGTCGTAGACCATTTGCAAGGCGGCGGCAGCGATCGCGTGGGGGTCGTATTCTTCACTCAACTCCCGCACAATCGGCAGGAATGATGCCATCCGTTCGCCAGCCAGTGCCTCGCGTAACTCGTCTTGCAATTTCTCCAAGCGCCGCGCTTCGATTTGCGATCGCGTGGGAATCCGAGACACCTGTAAGTTCTGCCGGACTTTCCGTTCAATCTGGTGCAGTTTGCGCCGTTCAAAGGGTTGAATCAAGGAAATCGCGGTTCCGGTTTTCCCGGCACGACCCGTACGACCAATCCGGTGAATATAACTTTCCACCTGATCAGGCAAGTCGTAATTAATCACATGGGTGAGATGATCCACATCCAGACCCCGTGCGGCAATATCCGTCGCCACCACCCAGCGCACCTGACTCTGGCGGAATCGGGACAACAAGCGCTCCCGTTGGCTTTGGCTCAGGTCACCATGATACTCATCCACACTATGACCAGCCGCTTGTAACTGGCTAGTGAGTTCCGCTGCTGACCGCCGTGTCCGCACAAAAATTAGGGCGGCTTCGGGGTCTTCCAGCGCCAAAATTGGCTGTAAGGCTTTGGATTTTGAGCAGCCACGAGGGATCATATAAACCCGCTGCTCAATCCGTGCTGGGGTGGCTTTGGATAGTTCCACGGTTACCGTCACCGGGGATTTGAGGAACTGATTGACTAAATCCCGAATTGCCTTCGGCATTGTTGCCGAAAAACAGGCGCTCTGGCGTTCTTTGGGGGCTTGCTTGAGGATTTTCTTGACATCATCGATAAAGCCCATGCTCAACATTTCATCGGCTTCATCTAAGACCACCCATTTGACTTGATCCAATTTCAGATCTCCTCGATCCAGCAAATCGATCACTCGTCCTGGCGTCCCGACAACCATTTGAGCATTACGTTGTAAGAGACGAATTTGGCGATCAATGGATTGTCCTCCGTAGACGGTGACTATACCGACACGGCGATTGCTGGTCAAGTCCCGAATGGCATCTGCCACTTGTCGGGCTAATTCCCGTGTTGGGGCAAGAATTAAGGCTTGTACGCCTCGGGCATTGGGATCAAGCTGTTCCAAAATCGGCAAAGAAAAGGCAGCGGTTTTCCCTGTACCGGTTTGAGATTGAGCGACCACATCTCGCCCTGCCAACAGTTCCGGAATGGCTTGAGATTGAATGTCCGTTGGTGTATCAAAACCTAATTTTTCCAGTTGATGGAGACACTCTTCAGATAAGCCCAGATTATTGAATGAAAGGGTCATAATTTAACGGTTGTTGTGAGTTTTTCGTGATGGTTAAGGTCAGTCGTCAGTGATCAAGTGTCTGGGTTAAGGAGTTGGCAATCGCCAACATTCCCTTACCCTGAATCGACTCGAGTTAACCGACAACTAACAGTGGACTAGGGACTACAGAACCATAGAGGTCATAGATGCCAGCATCGGTGATTTCTACTTCCACGATGGTCCCCAAGGGGGCTTCGCCTTGGACGTAGACTAATCCATCGACCTCAGGGGCAAATCGAGTTGAGCGACCGATCCGTTTTCCGGTTGAGGGGTTCTCTTGCTCAATCAGAACGTCAACGATCTTGCCCACTTCACCTTGGTTTTTCTTCAACGTAATCGGCTGTTGAACTGCCATCAGCGTCTGGCGACGCTCCTCCATGACGGCTTGGGGGACCCGATTGGGCAAGTTGTAGGCTGGTGTACCCTCTTCGGGAGAAAAAGTAAAGACACCAACGTGGTCAAACTCGTGATGCTGGACAAATTGCAGCAAATGGTTAAAGTGCTGCTCTGTCTCGCCAGGAAACCCGACGATAAAGGTAGTCCTCAGCACCGCATTCGGCAAGGCGGTTTTAATGTGATCAATAATCTGATCATTCACTCGCCCCTGCCAAGGACGGTTCATTGCACGCAGGACTTCTGGATGGGAATGCTGTAGGGGTAAATCCAAGTAAGGCAGAACATTAGGCGTTTCCTGAATTGCTGCCATCACTGGCTCGGTTAAACCCGTCGGATAGGCATAGTGCATCCGAATCCAGGGGATATCCACCTTACCTAATGCCCGCAACAGTTCAGCTAACTTGGGTTCTCCATACAGATCGACGCCATAGTTGGTTGTGATTTGAGAAATGAGGATTAATTCCTGCACGCCTTGGGACGCCAATTGTTCAGCTTCCGCCACAATTGATTTAATCGTTCGCGATCGCTGGTTTCCCCTCAGATACGGAATAATGCAGAAGGCGCACCGATAGTTACATCCTTCTGCTACTCGCAGGTAAGCGACTCCTTCTGAGGTTGTGCGATAGCGCGGCGTTGTTTCATCCGCAATATAGGTGGGTTCGGCTGAAACGGCTTTGACCCGTTCTCCTGCTTCTACCCGTTCTATCACTTCGACGATGTTCTGATAATCGCCTGTTCCGACTACAGCTACAGCTTCTGGCAATTCTGCCAACAATTTCTCTTGGAAATGTTGTGCCATGCAGCCAGCAATAACAATTTTCTTATTGGCTTCTGCTAGCTCAACTAACGTGCGAACCGATTCTGTCCGCGCTGCCTCTATGAAGCTACAGGTATTTACAATAACATATTCGGCTAAATCTTCGTTGCTATCGACTGGGTAGCCCGCTTGAACCAGCAGACCCAGGATATGCTCCGTATCAATACGATTTTTTTCACAGCCTAAATGAGAAATGGCAATGGTTGGCTTGTTGCCCATGCGGTTATCTACTACAATCGGCACTAGAGTGGAGTAGCGCTTGATTTCCAGCGCTCCTAATCAGTAAGCATGAGTCGTGAGCAGTTCCCTGTTACCCTTCTGGAGAGAACGTCTCCAGAGTTCAGGCGGATTCAATCCTGATCACTTAATTTTTTCCCAGCTTTACTTGATTCATAGGGGCATAGTCTTAGAGTTTACCCACGCTCCACCAGTCCGGATGTTCTTTGGTTGCTCTAGTTTAACCCCGTTACTTATTTATATAAAATTTTATTAATATATGCAATACACTCGGTAACTTAATCTAACTTGACGCTTGACTGGGGGAAGGGCGACTATTAGCGAGCGTCGGCTGACGTTACCCTACTTAGCGGTTAGTGCTTAAGAATTAGGCAATGGTTAGGATTCTGAGAGATTTATGCTGTTATATACCATGGTATATCCCATTTGTCAATCCATCGAATGAGTTAGATAGAGAATCTCTGTGGTTGTCAAACCTGAGTATATTCAAATTCTTGTGAACGGTTTTCAGGTAGATACGTGAACTTACAACAAATTTTCAAAACACCCAATCCCATCATTGGCGTTGTGCATCTGTTACCCCTGCCAACGTCTCCCCGTTGGGGAGGGAGTTTAAAAGCGGTGATTGATCGAGCCGAACAAGAGGCGACAGCACTGGCATCAGGGGGAGTTGATGGGGTAATCGTGGAGAATTTTTTTGATGCTCCCTTCACCAAAAACCAAGTCGATCCGGCTGTCGTCAGTGCGATGACCTTAATTATGGGACGATTGATGAATTTGGTCACGTTACCCGTGGGGATCAACGTGTTACGCAATGATGCCCAAAGCGCGATCGCGATCGCCAGTTGTGTCCAAGCCCAGTTTATCCGGGTGAATGTTCTCACTGGCGTCATGGCAACGGATCAAGGGTTGATCGAAGGACAGGCTTATGAACTGTTGCGGTATCGCCGAGAACTCGGTAGTGATGTACAAATTTTAGCTGATGTCCTAGTCAAGCATGGACGCCCCTTGGGATCACCAAATTTGACCACGGCGGTACAAGAAACGATTGAACGAGGGTTAGCCGATGGCGTCATCCTCTCTGGATGGGCAACAGGTAGTCCTCCCAGTCTAGAAGACTTAGAATTAGCATCAGCCGCCGCTAATGGAACGCCTGTATTCATCGGTAGCGGTGCCAACTGGGAAAATATTCCCACCTTAATGCAAGCCGCCGACGGGGTGATTGTCTCCAGTTCCCTGAAACGACGGGGACGAATTGAGCAACCCATTGACCCGATTCGCGTCAGTCAATTTGTGGAAGCGGTACGACGTGGTGTTAACACGACAGCGTCACCGAAACCAATGTCTTCGGTCAAGTTACATTCTAAGTAGGAGTGAGCCATAAATTTCTCGCTTATTCCTGAAATTGTTAGTGCTGATAGACAAATTATGAGACGCCGACGTTCTGCTCCCTGGATTCATCGCCACTCCCGCCCAATCATTGGTGCGATCGCGATTCTTGGTGCTTTAGATACGGCTTACCTTACCTTGGTGGAAACTGGGGTATTTAAAGAAGCCGTATGTCCCACAGGCGGTGTAATCAACTGTCAAGCTGTCTTAAGTAGTAGTTATGCTTGGCTTTTTGGTGTTCCCCTGAGCTTGTTTGGTTTTTTAGCCTATACTGCGATCGCGGTATTTGCCTTTGCCCCCCAACTGGTCAAATCCTCGGCTAACAAAGACTTTCGCCGACAAGTAGACGATGGGAGTTGGCTGCTGATGTTTGCTGGCGCAACCGCCATGGTTGTCTTCAGTGGCTACCTTGTCTATCTCATGTCTGTTGTCATTGGGGCATTTTGTATCTATTGCCTGGTATCCGCTGTCTGTTCAATCGCCCTATTCGTGCTGACGATCATTGGGCGTGAGTGGGAAGATGTCGGACAACTGTTTTTCACGGGCATTGTTGTCGGTATGGTGGCGCTGATTGGCACCTTGGGTGTCTATGGAATGAGTGGTGAACAGACAACGGCTGGCGGAGTAGACGGCGGCGTGATTCCTCAGATATCCACTGCGCCCACAGCCCCCTACGGCTGGAAAATAACCACCACCTCTGGCGAAGCGGAAATGGAACTCGCTCGTCATCTTACCGCCGTTGGTGCTAAAAAATATGGTGCGTTTACTTGTCCCCATTGCCACGATCAAAAGGAGTTATTTGGCAAAGAAGCCTTTAGCGAAATCGATTATATCGAGTGTAATCCGGCTGGGAAAAATCCGCAGCCTCAAGTGTGCCAAGCAGCGGGAATACAAGCATATCCGACTTGGGAAATCAATGGTCAGTTGTATCCAGGGGTTAAGAGTTTGGAAGAACTGGCAGATTTAACTGACTACCAAGGAAAACGCGACTTTAAGTACCGATTGCGTTGATGAGAACTGTAGAGACGTTGCATGCAACGTCTCTACACGGTTAATCTGACAACGCAAATAAATCGAGGGGGAGATGACCGTACATTTCATTAATTCCCCCCTCAAATGAGGATTGACAGGACACTAAAACACCGCGATGCTCACCCGTATAGGAATCGATATAACACAATCCTGAATTGCCGTTATATTTGATATACACCGCTCCCTCAATCGGAGTGAGATCGAGATTCGGTTGATACCCTAAAGCTTGAGCATAGGTTTTGAGCGCCGATAAACCCTGAGCGGCTGTATCCGCACAAATACCAAAAATTTGATAATCTGAATGCTCGGCAAGTAACGCGATGGCTTGCCGAATTTTCTCTTTGTCGGAATCTGACACCACAGGTTGACTCTCAATACAGTTGAAGGGTTCGAGGAGTGCTTGAGCGTCTGAGATGGTGAGAGGGGTAAAGTTTTGGGTAGACATAACTGGTGATGACACTAACGTGATCGATGATATAGCAAAAGGCTTCAAGGCAGAGGTTTCCAAGGCAGAAGGGAGGACAAAAGCGGATTTGGTATCACTTCAACATGATATTGATCACTCAATTTATGTAAAACTAATCACATATTTTTTTGTTTATTATCACAAGTTATCAGAGATATCGATCAAGATTTAGTAAACCTTTTTACGCAAAAATAATATTTATACATAAGAAAACATCAAAATAAAAAATATACAAGATTTATGAGTACCTGTCCCTGCTGCTCCCATCCCTTACTTCGGCACATTAGCCACCATCGCCTCTACTGGTTCTGTTCACACTGCTGGCAGGAAATGCCCAGGGTTGATACCACTTGTCATCAACCTGTCCAAGAACTAGAGCGGCTATTTAATCTGCCGACTGTCTCCAGTAAGACTAAATTAGTCAGTCACCTGTAGTACATATTTACTGAGTTTATGCCCATTAGTCCAGGTAATATTTACTGTTCATAGCGTATTACCAGGAAACATTGAGGGTATAGATCTCCCCAGAGGAGTTCTTGAATTATGGATTACTTACCAATCTGTTCAGCAATTGCCGCAAATCTAGCCACTTTTTTAGACAATCTCCCTTACCAACATCAGTTAATCATCAATGGACAAGCTAAACATGAAATTAATCGCCAAGCGGGTGAAATTATCTGTTCTTGTTTAGCCGACTATCCCATCAACCTTTATCTCCAAGGAGAACACCCCAAGCTAAATCCTTACGCTGGCTATTCTATATTTGTCGATCCAATCGACGGGACATCCAACTGGTTACGTCAAGTGGGTGACCCGTCTTTAGTGATTGCCATCACGTCAAAAAGATTGGATGTGACTTTAGGAGATTTAGAATTTGCTTATGTACAAGGATTACGCACAGGAAACTGCTACTATGGAACCCGGAGCGCTGCCTATTTCAAAAGTGCTCACAGTCAAGACTACACTCAGATTTACTGTCACTCTCAAGTCTCCCTAGAGGACGCGATCGCATACTTACGTCCCGGCTATAATCGGGCAAAAGAAGCATTGAGCGGCAGTTTCCCCTTGTGGTTATGCTGTCGGGATATTCGCTCGATCGATAACTCAGCTATGGAATTTTGTGAAATCGCCCGAGGCGCTGCTGATGTTATGGTCGAATGTCGTCATGCTTCGGAAAATTATAATTTGCTCGCCTATCCAATTTTAAAAGCAGCCGGCGGTTATTTAGTTGATTTTCGCGGCAATTCTCTGGAGTCTCTCAGTCTGGACTCTGAATATATTGTCGATTATGTCACCTGTGGTTCCGGCTATTTATTACGAGAGATTCTCCATATTATTCAGCGCTGGGAACAAAACCACGAAAAAAGTTTCCGTAGTTTTTTAGGGGAAATTGAGCGGGAAAACCAAGTTTTGGGAAGTCAAATTGCTTGATTTGTCATTCGTCATTCGTCATTTGTTATTTGTTATTGGGCGCTGTAGGGGCACCATCCTTGCGCCCTACCTCCCACATAAGATGAGAAACGCTATAGTACAGTCTAGATTGGGAAATCATAATCCGTAATTCGTATAATTCCAATGTTCAAATCCCTGCCCTTGACAACTGCACTATCCCTAACCCTCCTCTCCTTGACTGCCGGATGTTCCCCTCAATCTAATCCCTCCCAACCTTCCGCCAACGAAAACGATATCGATACTGTCTCAGTCGCCGACAGTCCAGCAGAAGCGGAATTGGCGCAAAAACCAGCGATTCCCTCACTCGCTTCCCCGGATAATCCCAATCCGGCGATCCAAGCGCAAATTGAGCAGTACATGAATGGTTTAGCCGCCAAAGGATTTGCCAAGGAAAATCATGGGATCTGGATTCAAGCGGGGGATACTCTACTGGCGAATTATCAAGGTACTGTTCCCTTACCTGCGGCTTCTATCACCAAAATCGCCACCTCCCTCGCCGCTTTGCAAACCTTTGGTCCCGATCACCAATTCATCACCCTGATTGGCGCAACGGGTGCTGTGGAAAACGGGGTTCTCCAGGGAGACTTAGTGATTGAAGGGGGAGACGATCCATTCTTTGTCTGGGAAGAAGCGATCGCTCTCGGTAATCTCCTCAATCAGATGGGTATCCAGCAGGTAGCGGGTAATTTAATCATCACAGGCAAATTTTACATGAACTTTGAGTTTGCTCCACTCAAATCAGGGACTCTTCTCAGACAAGGATTAAATAGTCAACTTTGGACTCCCGCCGCCCAAACCCAGTATCAAACCCTACCCCCAGACACCCCTAAACCTCAAGTTGCGATCGCGGGTTCGGTACAAATCTCCCCCACCCCTCCCAGCAACGTCCAACCCTTGATTCGCCACTATTCTTTCCCCCTGGCTGAACTGATCAAAAAAATGAATCAATATAGTAATAATAAAATGGCGGAAATGCTCGCCAACTCCGTCGGGGGAGCGAATGTTGTCGCCCAACAAGCCGCCGCCGCCGCAGGCGTTCCTCAAGCGGAAATCACGTTAGTTAATGGGTCTGGATTAAGCGATCAAAACAAAATTTCTCCCCGTGCGGCTTCCGGTTTATTTCTCGCCATTGCCCGATATCTTCAACCTTATAATATGAGCCTTGGCGATGTATTGGCGGTTGTTGGACAAGATGAAGGTATTTTAAACGAACGTCCACTTCCCCCATTCGCTATTGTTAAATCCGGAAGTTTAAATAATGTCAGCGCTTTAGGAGGAGCAATACCGACGCAGCAGCAGGGAATTATCTGGTTTTCGACGATGAATAGGGGTTACAACCTGGAAGGATTTCGCACCCAACAAGAAGCACTGCTGCAAAGTTTTATTAGCCAGTGGGGAGGCGTTCAATCATTACCTGAACCATTACAACCCAATCCCGAACGAGTCAATAAAACCTCTAGCAATGAAATTGTCAATGAATTATGAGGAAATAGAGAATGGGAAACAGTGACATAAGACATAAGACATAAGACTAATTTTCAGATTGGTTTGGCAATAGGGAATGTGGAGGAAGGGGATGTTTCCAGACATTGCGATCGCAGCCCATTTTTGGTGGCAAGGCTAATTTCGCCGTGATTCAGAGAAAGCGGGCTTGCTATAATAGGGCAATAATTCCGAACTACCACCTCTTTAACTATGACTTCCCAGCAACTTGACAACCGCTCTCAAGGTCTCGAAGCGCGAGTTGCAGCCTTAGAGTCAGAGCTAGCCCAGTTGAAGCAACTACTTGCTGGCTTGCTTGAGCAGGAAACTCCTTGGTGGATGAAAGTGGCAGGCAGCTTTGAAAATGATCCCACATTTGATGAAGCCGTTCGTCTGGGTCAAGAATGGCGGCAGTCTGTTGAGTAGCTTTCCTAGCGCTTTACGATGTACATTCTCGACACCGATCATCTCAGTCTTATCCAGCGTAATGGGCAAGAGGGCAAACGCATTCTAGCAAGGTTGGCAACCGTTGAAGCAGCAGAGGTTGCCGTCACTATCATTACCTACGAAGAACAAGTTAGAGGTCGTCTCAGTGTAATATCTAGGGCAAAAACGTTAGACGAGCAGCTACTGGCATATCAAGGGCTACAACAGCTTTCAGATAATTATCGCTCGATTGTGGTCATTCCATTTAATCGTGATGCTGCTCTAGAACACCGACGCTTGAGAAAAAGATATCCACGTCTAGGTAATATGGATCTGAAAATTGCCGCGATTTCTATCGTAACTAATGCAATATTACTTACTCGTAATACATCAGATTTTGGACAAATTAAAGAATTGCAAATAGAGGATTGGTCAGGAGTATAGATAAAATAAGTACCTGGACATAAATTCTATACCCTGTACTAAAAAATGATAAGGAGCTTCAAAGCCTTATAAATGACTAATTTTCAGATTGGTTTGGCAATAGGGAATGTGGAGGAAGGGGATGTTTCCAGACATTGCGATCGCGGGATGTTAACTTACTCAACTCAACCGTAGCCCCTAACTGTTCTAATTCTCGCCCCTGAGCAGCAGACAACCCCGCATTTTGCTTAAATATAGCTCCCTCAACCTTCACACCACTCAGATTGGCATTGAACAGATTCGCGCCTGTGAGATTTGCCTGTCTCAAATCCGCATTCGTCAAGTTGACATGACGCAGAAACGTATGACTTAAATCGGCTCCCCTGAGATTTAAATTACTTAAATCAGCACGACTCAAATCAGCGCGACTCAGATTTGCCCCTTCTAAATTAGCATGACTGAGGATAGCCCGACGCAATCGCACCTCCTTTAAATTGGCTCCCCTTAACATCGCCTGATTCAGTTGAGCATTGCTGAGATTCGCTTGGCTCAAATCGGCTCTGAATAGACTGGCTCCGCTCAGATTTGCCTGTTCTAAAATTGCCCCCTCTAAAGTCGCTTGATCCAATTGACTGCGCTGTAAGTCTGCACCTGTTAAGTTCGCCTGACTCAGGTTTGCCTCACTCAAGTCAACCTCACTTAAATCCCCGTACTGGAGGCTAGTTTGTCGTAAATTGGCATTCTTGAGATTGGCACCTGTGAGAATTGCCTGATTCAAATTTCCATGGCTGAGATCCGCCTGTTGGAGGTTGGTATGTCGCAGTTTCGCCCCAATCAAACTGGCGCGACGCAGATTAATATTTTGCAAGTTTGAACGACTCAGATTGGCGTTATTTAGGTTAGCGCCATTGAGATTGGCACAATTCAAGTCAGTAACCGTTAAATCAGCCCCCATGAGTATGGCACTACTTAAATTAGCGCCCCCCAATTTAGCCAGACTCAAATTCGCCTCACTCAGATCAGCACTGCTGAGATTTGCTTCCCGCAAATCGGCAGCACTCAAATCACTATTACGAATGTCAGCCCCCTTCAGATCACTCCCGCGTAGATTAGCACCTTTCAATTGGCAAAAAATGCGGTATGCCTCCAAATCAGAAACCGCTGATTCGCCCTTCTTAATTTTGACGACATCAAATTGCACGTTCTCGGTATAAATAGCAAAAACAACATTAAAAATGTCCAAAAAATGAATAAAAAATCGGCATTCTGTTTCCGAATATTTTTCGTAATATCGAATTAAATTGGCAATACAATTATCTAAATGAGTGCGAACATAATTACACAATAAAATAATTTTGAGCAGGAGAATTACAATTGTCAGAGGACTGCCTTGGCTGGTGAGAGTGATAAAGAGTGGCGAGGGTTCCTGCCCATTTTCTGTGGTTAAAAATTCCAAGGTGCGCCGACAAGTCCGCAGTAATAGCTCCATGGTCGTCGTTTCCTCATTGTATGACTCATAGAGCATCTCTAGTTTTTCGGTCAGAGTCTTTTTAAAAAAATCAATCGACTGATGAGGACTCGTTGAAAAGAGTAAATAGTCGAGTAATTTCTGCTTAAAGTCTCGATAAGTCAGCGTTTTGCTCTGCTGAACAAAAACATCAGCCGTATGGGAATAACTGTGCAGAAACTTACGCGATATCAGTTGTTTGAGCAGACGAATGATTCCATTGCCCAGTCGAGTGGGATTCGGGGGTGGTTCCTTTTTAAAGGTTGGCGAATTACAATGCACGGTGTACATTGCTAACTCAAATTTAAACTTCTCTTTTAACCGTTTTGCCGTTTTCTTCGCTAATTCCCGCTGCTCAACTGGATTTTGAGAATCTAAATATTGCGGTAACAATAAATAATAAGCATAGCGATGACTCCACCCTCGACGTTCGGTACGGCTTGAGGTAAAGACTTTAAGTTCTTGATAATCCTGGCTTTCAATAAAATTAGCAATCCACGTTCTCAAACGATTCAGGGTCTGAGATACAGTAGATTTAACTGAGTCCACCTTAGCCAGCGTTTGAATCAACTCCTCTATCGAGTCTGATCGCCGACTTGCCAACCAATTGTTAATTAAAATATAGCAAGACCGCTTCAGAGTATTTCTGAATTCTTGCTCATTCTTTTGCTCAAGCAGCTCATGCATTGAGCGAGCGACGTCTGGATTTTGCGTACACTCACTGGAAAAAAATAACTGCTTAAAGTCCTGTAAAACAGTTTCAGGAGGATCATTTTCCACTCGATCGATTAGGAATTGAAAAATAACCTCCTGAGCTTGCTGAATCCGTTGCTGCTTTGATTCTCCATCAGCCGAAGAATCGATTTGCTGATTGTCTGGTATGATGCGCCCCTCCATAAATAGGCAAAATCTGAGTTGGCTAATCCTGGTGGTTATCTGTCTCTACTGCTCCATAGCGGCGACAGTCTCTGCCTCTAGTTTAACCTTTTCCCAAAATATCCTTTATCGGAAATATTTATTGTAACCAAAATCCGTAGCATCTTGGGGAGCGGGGATACAGGGGAGATAAAAGAGATGGGGGAGCAATAGTCCAGACGTGCTATGGCGTATCTGGGAGATGGAGGCGGGTTTAGTAACATCAGGACTGAAAAAAAACGATAATACGTAGGTGGGAACAATTAAAGTTAACCGCAGAGATCGTTATACTCGCTTCCCGAAAAGAAGCAAGCTACGTCTTATATAAGCGTTTGAGGGCTCTTTACCCAATAATTGCACCCTGTTGTTTGAGTTCTCGCTTCATTGGCTCAGAGAGTCCAGAATTATTTCCAAATCGAGTTCCCTTAACCTTCACATCCGTGAGATTTGCATTAAACAGGTTGGCACCAATAAGATTAGCATGATTGAGATTTGCCCCCGTCAAATTAACGTGACGTAGCAAAGCTTTACTCATATCGCTTCTACTGAGGTTACTATTGCTCAAATCTGTGCGAGTTAAGTCCGTTTTCTGAAGATTGGCATGACACAAACTGGCATAACTGAGGTCAGCCCGATCCAAGTTAGCACTACTTAAATTGGCGTGGTTTAGCTGAGTCCAATTGAGTTGAGCGCATCTAAGATTAGCATCCCTGAGATCTACATTCTTAAGATTGGCTTTACTGAGATCAGCATTGCTCAGATCAGCATAGCGCAGATTGGCATTCACTAGATTCGCAGAATTCAAGCTAGCATTACTTAAGTCAGCACTACTCAGATCGGCTTGCTGGAGATTAGCACGACGCAGTTTAGCGCTCTTTAAAATTGCACAGCATAGATTAGCTTGTCGCAGGTCAGCACAACGTAGATTTGCTTCACTGAGATTCGCACCGCTCAAATTAGCATCTTGAAGCATCGCACCGCTTAACTCCGTGCGATTAAGCATGGCACCGCTTAAGTTTGTCTGACTAAGTTTGGCAAGACTCAAGTCGGCTTTGCTCAAATCAGCCCCCGCCAAATCAGCCTCCCGTAAATCTGCTGCTCTGAGATCCATATAACGGATATCTGTTCCTCTTAAATCAGCGCTCCGCAGATCCGTTCCTTTCAATTGGGAAAAGACGCGATAGTTATCAAGATCCATAACATAAGCATCTGGCTCATCGTCATTATCACTAAGTTTAACGATGTTATATTGAGTGTCTTCGGTACAAATAGCAAAAATAATCTTGAAAACTTCCAAGAAATTAATCAGCCACTGACAGTCTTTTTCAGTAGAATTTTCGTAATATCGAATTAATTGGGCAATACAAACATCAAGATGCGTTTGAGCATATTTACAAATTAAAATAATTTTCAGGAGAATCACGACTAAAGTTAAAGGGTTACCACGATTCGTCAACAAAATAAATAGAGTCGAAGGTTTTCGACCATCTTCAATTGTTAGCACCTCAATCATTCGCCGACATGTTCGTAGTAGTAAGTTACCACTAATCGGTTTGAGATGATGATTTTCATAAAGACTATCTAATCGATCAAATAAATACTTATCCAGTATTTCCGAATAAACGGGAGTGTTAATTAAAAATAACAAATACTTTTTTAAATCCTGTTTAAAGTCTTGGTAGCGTTTATTTGGAACGTATTGGTTTAAATGATCAGCATAACTTCGGCAATTAACCAATAGTTGCCGAGAGCTTATTTTTTTAATCAGTTGGATTACGTGAGGACCTAGACGAGTTGGATTAATAATTTTTTTCTCGGAGTTTAAATTAGAAGAATCATATCGAGCCGTATACATGGCTAGATCGAACTTAAATTTTTTCCTCAGCCGTCTAGACAGATTTTTGGCAGTTTCTCGCTGTTCAATTGGATTGCGAGAGTCCAGATATTGGGGAACTAATAAATAAGATGTATACCGATAACTCCAGTGCTGTTGTTCGGCTTCCGATTCAGCCGTATAGGGAGCCGAAAATAATTTAAGTTCTTGATAATCGTGGCTATCAACAAAATTAGCAACATACCCTTTTAGCCGAGTCATGGAAGGGGATAGAGTCGTCGGCTTCAGCGGAGGATCACCAACTAATTCAATCAGGTTTTGAATAAAATCATAACGGCGTTTTGAAGACCAGTTATTAATTAAAATATAACAAGATCGTTTTAAAGTATTTCTAAATTCTTGGTCATTTTTGCTGGCAATAATTGTATCAAGTGCCGTTTTTACATGAGGCTCACTCGGCTCTTGACCAAATATAAATAATTGGCGAAACTCTTGTAATACAGTTTCTGGGGGATTGTGATGAACAATTTTGAGCAAAAATTGATAAATAACTTCTTGAGCCTGATGAATATTTAAGTCAGACCCAGAAATGTCCTCACCTGATAAATTCAATTGTTCGCCTTCTGGCAAGATGCGCCCCGTCATGATCAAAAAAAATGTTGACAATAATTAAAGTATTAAAATTTTGTCATCGAAAATCGGGATTGGTAAGGGGACGAATGGAAACCCCTGTCATTTATGTATAGGGAGGAATTTATTCCCTTACACCGAACACAGTCCGACAGGACTTCCCTTGCCCGTGCCGGATGACACGGATTAAGAGGTTTTCGGTTTTTGTCTACCACGAATACAAACATGAGTTTGATATCTCCCTTACGGGGTGAAAGTTTGCCTCGAAGTTGTTATTTATTAGGCGGTACTTTCCTCAGCATACTGGCTTAACTCTTGTAGACCTGTTTAATGCTGAAGTTTCAGAGATTGTAACTGGCACGCATCCCAAGGTGAGAACTTTAACTCTCTTCTTAGCCGAGCCGTATAGGGGCGTGCAAGGGAGATTTGCGCGGGTCAGTACTGACCACCTCACTGCACTAGCCAAATTTTGCCGACGGGAGAAGGAGCAATTGCGATCGCATAAGTCAGCTAACCCTTGCTAAGACGAGTCTACTCTTTATCATACCTTAGTCTAGCTTTCTGGGAAGTCACCCAAAAGCGGCGATCCCTCCCACCGTCTTGGCTGGGGTAGTCAGGATAGCCATTGTGTCCTGTCTTCACCATTGATGGTTCAGACCAGATTCTTCGCTTCGCTCTGATAAGACAGGTTAGAACGAACGCAACTTGGTATCAAATCCTATAGCCCGGATGAAAACCGTTGCTTGGGCCACTGATACTTCGTTCTTGACTTCAGGGAGTCAGCTTGACGACTACCTCCGACATTTCCCAAGGCGGCATTTCCTTTGCTCTTACTACTTTGTAACAATTGGTGAGCCATTAACACCATCAATGATTCAAAAACTGACGTTTTTTCATTAGGATTTACTGTAACAATGGGCGGTCGGTTTTGATTATTCATAAAGCCGAGGGCAAAGGCAACATGCTCTTGTCCCAAAGCGCCAGGTAAATCCATACAAGTTAGACCGATTATCATCGGAATTTGGACTCGGCTGTTCATAAACGAGATAATTTCGCGAGCATCATTAAAAGAGCTAGAACGATTGGCTGCCACCAGTAAAATATAGGCATGAGCGCGACGAATCAATAAATCCCACATAAAATCAAAGCGCGATTGACCGGGAGTTCCATAAACTTGTAACTCCATATCCCGACCTAAAATGCGCGTACCGAAATCGAAAGCAACAGTTGTGCGTTTCTTCATTAACGATGTGTCATCTGTCGCTTTGCGTTCTGTGTCAATCACTGTCGTTTGACTAAAGGTTCGTACAAAAGTTGATTTACCAGCACCCACTGTTCCGGTTACGACAATACGCATTGTTTCCATTATATTTTTCTCCGCAGTATTTCACCTAAGTTTATGAATGTCAAATCCGTTAAGCGAGTAAGCGAGTAACTTCTTTACAGCACACCTCTGTAAAAAAATATAAAATTACCCAGAATTTCACTACACCCAAAATTAATTAGCTAATCTTTAGTCTTGTCTAACCATTTAGATGGAACTGGCTCCGGCGGCAATGAGTCGCTTAAATAGACGTTCAG
>CAKZMA010001249.1 GCA_937127375.1 uncultured Coleofasciculus sp.
TAAGTTTAGCTTTAGAAAATATTTGGGCTCACTAATACGTTACGAAAAATTAACAAAAACCTTTGCCCTCCTCATCCCAAATCCGCCTTTATTACCCCATGGAAGAGGAGGCGATTGAAATCGCTGCTACACTTGCCTTGCGTCCGCCTGCGCGGACTAGGTTATAACGGGGGTAGCTAACCTGGATTTAGTATCATACCCTGTTGCCATTTCGCGATCGCTAAAATTGGTGATTGGTGATAGGTAATTGGTGAGTAGGAAAAATTCTTCCTCATCTCCTCTTGCTCCCCAACAAGGGCGGGTTTAGTCAAGTTATTGGTTTGTTGGGTAACGTTATCAGTCAAACCCGCCCCTACAAATTGACGCCCCAGCTTCCCCCGCTTCCCCAGCTCCCTCATCTCCCCCAGCTCCCCCCGCTTCCCCAGCTTCCCCAGCTCCCCTCCGCCCCTTCGATCCAAAATACTTCTCAAAAAGTAAAAGATTGGCTGCTTATGTGTAGCCAATCTTGTCCAACATGTATTACAATTTCTCTTTCGACTGAATCTTAATTCACGGGTTCATCTACATTCACGGGTTCAAAACAGCTCCAGATAGCCTCTGGAGCTTTTTCTGTCGTGCTATTATAACAGATTTTTTTCAAAAATGGGGATTTTGCCTTTCGTGTCATAATTTTTGCACAGAGCGTCAGCGTGCATCAATATGGGCAAACTCTTAGCAAGACGTTACCAATTCATCAAAGTCCTGGATACCGATGAATTGGGTCGCACTTATTTAGTGGTAGATATTCACTCTCCCCAGCATCCTAAATGCGTGGTCAAGCAAATTCGACTCCCGCCGAACTCCTCTCCAACTCGATCATCTATTCTCAGCCGTCTGGAAAAAACCTCAGAATTGCTGAAAAAGCTGGGTCAACATGACCAAATTCCCCGATTGATCACCACGTTTGCCCAAACTAATCAGTTTTATCTCGTTCAAGAGTTTATTCGCGGTCAACCTTTAACTGACGAACTCATACCCGGTGATCCGCTGACCGAAAATCAGGTGATTAGCCTGTTAAACGAACTCCTCAACCTCTTAGTGTTTGTCCATAAACAGGGCACAGTTTTGGGAAACCTCAAACCTTCCACAATTATCCGCCGCCAAGGAGATAACAAATTAGTGCTAACAACCTGGGGAATTATCCACCAATTGAGTCCCCAAATCGCCCAGTCATTCCACAAATTAGCCCCCAATCCCCCCAATCCGACTTTTGTTGATCACTCCCCCAAACCCTTCCCAGAACCCCTCCACGTTAATCGTGACTTGTCCGCCTTGGGGATCATCGCCATTCAAGCTATGACCGGATTATCCGCCAGCGAGTTAGCAGAACTCAAACAAGCAAACCAGGGTCAACCTGAAACCGGCGCTTGGCAAGCTTACACCCAAGTTAGCCCAGAGTTAGCCACTATTCTGGAGAAAATGGTGCATGATGATCACCAGAACCGTTATCACCACGCTAAAACAGTGCTGGCGGATCTCAGTCGTATCCCGGAGAGGAACACTGTTTCTCAATTTTCTCTACCCTCGTTACCGACTATTAATCCTGCGATCGCGACAATTACCTATCCCAGTCGTCAGTTTAAACCCTGGGTTATCCTGACGGCTATAGGATTGGTGGGAATTACGGCGTTAGTTCTGGCTTATACCCTGCGCCTCCCGCAACGCCTAATGGCGCAATACGTTCTCCACCAAGGAAAAATCCAAGCACAAGCCCAACAATCTGAGGCGGCGATTGACTACTATACTCAAGCCATTACCTATCAGCCGCAAAATGCGACAGCTTACTATTATCGGGGAAAGATTTACGCGAATCAGGGAAAAAGTCAGTCCGCTTTGGCTGATTTGACTCAGGCGATTCAACTCAATCCCCAAAATGCGGACGCCTATTATCAACGAGGAAATCTGCGCCTTGAGTTAGGCGATCGCCAAGGGGCTAAGGCTGATTATACCCAAGTCCTGCAACGTGACCCTAATTTTACCCCAGCCTGGGTGAATCGAGGTCAAATTGAAGCTGACTTAGGTAAGGAAAAAGTTGCCATTGATGATTATACCCAAGCCATTCAACGTGATCCCAATCTAGTCACGGCTTACCTGAAACGCTGTCGTTCCCGTTCTAATGTAGGCAATCACAAGGATGCGATTGACGACTGTACCGCCGCGATTAATTTACAACCCAATCAAGCCCTAGCTTACCAAAACCGTGGTTTAGCCCGTCAGCGTCGAGGAGATAGTCGCGGGGCGATAAAGGATTATACAGTAGCGATTCAATTGAATCCAGAGCTAGCAGAAGCTTACTATAAACGAGGATTAGCCCGTCAGGAACTAGAAGATACTCTAGGTGCGATCGCGGATTACACCCAAGCGATTGAACGAAATCCTGATTATGCTTTAGCTTACTATGAGCGAGGGTTAGCCCAAGCCCAATTGGGAAATCGATTAGCCGCGATCAACGATTTACAGCAAGCGGCTCAACTTTGCCGTGATCTAGGTAAACTGGATTGTTATGAAGCGGCGCAGTCTCAACTGTCTAGATTGGCTGACAGATGACAAGCATCTTGCACTTGCCTCTAGAGCGACCCGATAGAATTAATGGTTGGGTGGTGTGAATTGAGTGCAGGGGGTCGCCCCTACGGTAGGTGTAGATTAAATCTTTACGATACAGACCGAAACAGTAGTAAAATTATAGATTGTGTCCTTATTTCAAATTGTTTATGCCGAAACTAAAAAGCCGTAGAGCAGCCGCGAAACGTTTTCGACCCACCGGAAACGGTAAAATTAGACGACGCAAGGCGTTTAAGAGCCACTTGCTGGAGCGCAAAAACTCAGGACGGAAGCGGCGTCTGTCGAAATTGAACTTGGTCAATGAACGGGATGCCGATAATGTGCGCCTGATGCTTCCCTATTTTTAGACTGCTTTAGCTTGACCGGGCGAGAAGCCCCACGCTCTAATCTTTGACCCTTGCGTGGGATGAATCGCCAGTATTAGAAATTTATTTCTGTCGAACTGTTCGGTTCATTGGAACGCTGCGATTAATATCAAGAAAGTGGGGCTGGGCATGTTCCCCACTATAAAACGCCGGAAGCGTAGCCGTAAGGAGCCGCTCAAGGAAGCCTACACCGTAATCTCTGATTCGGTGTAGGAAGATGTCACACGAATAACCATCTAGCTCGTATCAATTAGGTAGGAAGAGTCAATGACAAGAGTAAAACGCGGTAACGTCGCCCGTAAACGACGCAAGAAAGTTCTCAAGCTGGCGAAAGGATATCGGGGTTCTCACTCCAAACTCTTCCGTACAGCTAATCAACAGGTGATGAAAGCACTGCGGAACGCTTATCGCGATCGCCGCAAGCGCAAGCGGGATTTTCGCCGCCTCTGGATTACTCGCATTAATGCCGCCGCTCGTCAGAATGGCATAAGCTACAGTCAGCTTATCGGTCAGATGAAAAAGGCGAATATTCAAATCAATCGCAAGATGTTGGCACAATTAGCTGTGTTAGATCCCGCCAGCTTTCAAAAGGTGGTAGAACTTGCTAGCCAAGGCGCAAAGTAAATCCAGTAGAGTCAAAGGTTTTCGGTTGAGATAGCAGGGGTGCAGGGGTGCAGGGGAACCAATTTGTAGGGGCGGGTTTGACCGATAACGTTACCCAGCAAACTAATAACGTGGCTAAACCCGCCCTGGTTAGGGGGTATAATTTCCATGTTCCCCAATCCCCAATCCCCAATCCCCAATCCCCAATCCCCAATCCCCAATCCCCA
>CAKZMA010001250.1 GCA_937127375.1 uncultured Coleofasciculus sp.
GGGTATCCAACCCCCTTGCAGGAAAAGAACCCAGCCGCTTCCGTATAAAATAGCGATCGCGACTCCGCCTCGAACCAGAAACCCTCGTGGTGAACGAGAAGTTTGGGCGAGTAGTCCGCCGATTAAAGACCAGCAGCAAATCCAGAGGATCTCAATGGGTTCTGACCACCACCAGATCAGGGGTCGCTGATCTAAAACAGCACCGAGAATTTGACTGATCATCTGGGCTTGAATTTCTATTCCGGTCAGGGTTTGAACGGTTTCTTGTCCTTTACTGTAGGGAGTTAGCCAACGATGATCGTTAAAACTGGGAGCGGTGGTACCAATTAGAACAATACGATTTTTTACCTGTTCAGGATTGAGTTGACCATTGAGAACGTCAGTGAGCGTAATTTTCTCAGCAATCTGATTCGTGGCGCGGTAATTGAGTAAGATTTGGTGACCACCCGAATCAATATTAGAATAGCCTCCGGTATTTTTTTCTAAGGTTTTAAATACGGTTGAGCCAAGCTGAAGATACCCGTCGGAATTCAGGTGTGACTCAATTCCTTGGGCAGCTAGGTAATGACCAGCAACCTGTATACTAAAAGCATATTGATTTTGACAGGGTGAGGCGTCAGTAACAGCGAGAAGATGACGACGCAGAATATCATCAGCATCCAGGAGAACATTATTAAATCCTTGTCGTTCCCCTGACACCTCCGGTGGCGGTACTACCCCAGGATTACCGTAATGGCAAATGGTAAACAAGCGATCGCTCTTTTTCATGGCTTGGGCTAACTCTGGATAGTTGTCCTCTACTGGGCGATCGCGATAAATGTCTAAGCCAATGGTTTGGGGTTGATAAGACTCTAATTTAGCCAGGAGTTGAGCCAAGGCGCGATCTGAGAGAGACGCACCCACTCGTTCTTCAGCGGGTTGAGCCTGAACGTCTTTTTCGGTAATCTCCACAATTAAGAGTCGTTCATCAGGTTCTTCCTGGGGTTGTAACCGCATCAGGTGATCAAATACTTGAAGTTCCCAAGACTCCAACCCACCGCGCGATCGCACTCCTAAAACCAGACTTGTCGCGATCGCACTGGCGATCAGTACCCTTAACCCAACCCACCACCACGGTTCTTTCCGCGAGTCTACAGGTAATACCATCCTCTTAGATGGAGGAATTGGGAAAATCGGAATCGCTTCTGGCGGATTGTTCCATGATTCTGGTTCAATCTTATTGATATCTTGGGGGATTTTTGCCTTTTTGCTGGTTGCCTTGTCTACTCGGATTGGGGATGAGTTCAATGCGATTAGTTTAGCACTCACCCAATTTAAATCAAAGACGGATTCGTAGATAGGATTATAAACTCGTAAATAACCCTCTTGTTTGGTGACTATTCCCGATAGCCGTAATTCCATCTGTTCATCAGAATTTATTGCGGCAATCTTTCCATATTGGATAACCTTTTGGTATAATAATAGCAATCGTTCACTGTCACGAGCATTCCGCAAAATCCGATCGCGAATAGTTTTTAGATGCTCTGGATCATCATGGGCTTCCCAATGTTCGACAATCTGTTTTTGTACGAACTGTTCTACCCATTTGGGTTCTTCACCAGGGGGAATAGTGTCAACTCCCTGACTGTGATTGAAACCAGATTGAGCGATAAGCCAACAGAGTTTCTGGGTCAGAAAGGGTTGTCCTCCTGTCCAATATAATATTTCTTTTAACAGGGCTTGAGGATGATTAGATCGACCCATCAATCCGGCGACTAAAGCCCCACTTTCATGGAATTGGAAGCCTCTGAGTTCGATGGCGCGACCAATGTTAAAAGGAGTAGCATTTTTATCTGTGATTAAATCCGATGGCGTGGCTACGCCTAATAGAGCGAAAGTGAGGCGTTTATAGTCAGGTTTAGAGGCTCGCTTATCATAGCAGTGGCGGATTAGAGCAAAAAATTCATCGGTGAGGAAGGTTAAGCTGAGAATACTATCAATTTCATCGATAAAAATGACGATATTTTGGGAAATGTGCAGCAACAGGGTGTCGATGAATTCACTCAACCGTTGTACCGGGGAAAGATCCTCGCGATCGCGTAACCAATGGCGTCGATTGATCGGCAAGTCGAAACCACTGATCAGTTCTTGAATAATCCCACCGTACCATTGCTGTGCCGTAATTTGTTGGCTTCCAATTCCAGTCAGTTCAATCTCGGCACAGACAATTCCTTGGGCTTGTAGTTTGTCCATGGTACGGATTCGCAGCGAGGATTTACCCATTTGTCGGGAATTGAGAACATAGCAATATTCCCCGGCTAATAAGGCGTTAAATAAGTCTGAATCTGCCTGTCGCACCACGTAGGTTGAAGAATCTGGGGGTAAACTGCCACCAATTTGATACCTGTACGTTGAGTTGAGTTCAGTATTCATTCAATGTCTCCTAAATACTGACGAAAATATAAACGATATAAATTACAATGCGGCTCTATTTGATTTCCTGATAGTTTGATCAATCCCAGGCTTTGGAGTTGATAGGCTGATATAGGTTCCAGTTGGATCGGGGGGGTTGCGGTTACCACCTGTTTAAATGCTGTAGCGAGTTCGGGATGCGATTGCAGATGTAACCAGTTTTCCCGCAAATGGCTCTTGTAGATGCCGGATTCCGTGGGGGCTTCTGCTAATAGCTGCTCTAGGGTAATTTCTGGATGATTTTTCAGGTGAGTAAAGGCTTGCTCCAAGAGATAGGGATGTCCCCCTACCATCTGCATTAGGGGTTGGATTAGACTCATATTTGGTTTGAGTTCATGGTATTGGGCAAAGGTTTGTACCTGTTCTGGGGTAAAATCGGATAGTTCTATGGGTAAGCCGACATTAAAGGGAGATTGATTAATATTTAAGCGGATGTACACATCGGTTGAATGGACAATAATTAATCGTAATTTTTTCCAGCGCTGGCGACTCCTGGCTTTTTCATGCCAGGAACGCAGGAGTCCAAAAAAGTCTTCATAAACTTCGGGATGGGGGAAGAGCAAATCCACATCATCGAAACAGAGAATTAAGGGGGTATTGGCATTGACTAATAGATAGTTTTCAACGTAGGTGGTGCAGCTTACTTTTGACCCCATATAGTCTTCATCCCAATACTCGTCTAACTCATTGGGTAAATGGAGTTCGTGAGTCAAATTAATACACAACCAGCGTAAGAATTTATCCAGATTGGTGAAATGTTTGCTGCTATCTGCCAGCTTCAAGCTTACACTGGCGATGCGGTAGCCTTGAGTGGCGAGTTGAGCCAATACGCGAGTCACGAGAAAGGTTTTACCCATGAGACTCGGTGCCTTAATCCGTACCAGCCCCCCCGGTTGGGATAGGGTTTTCGTACAGATTGTTTCTAGGGGAGAGCGCTCCACATAGCGATCGGGTATCAATGTTTCTGGTGCTTCGGGAGTGGTTTGGCATAACTCTGTACTCTGCTGTTTTGGGGGAGCTGAAGGCGAAGGAGAATTATGATTTTGGCTGAGGGGATTGGTTGAGTCAGTAGCCGCCATTTGCTGTTGCCAATATGCCTCTAAAACTTGTTTTAAGTTACTTTTTTTGACTTGTTTACCTAAGGCTTCACTTAAGGTTTTCCACAGCTTTGGGGCGACATCTTGACCAAGATAACTGGTCGAATATTGATTTTGTGCCGCAATTTGATCGTAGTCTTGTCT
>CAKZMA010001251.1 GCA_937127375.1 uncultured Coleofasciculus sp.
GTTTGTTTCCCTGTAAACTCTACAGGACTTATGTCCCACCTACATATTAGATAGTTTTTGTACTGGCTTTTTTTACTCGACTGACACCCTCTCCAGCTAAACTTTGTCTGCTGTGGCAACTGTCTCACCGGATTCCAATATCTAGTGAGCTAACGACTTTCTATTATATCGCTCCTCTCCACTGTGATTAACTCCTGCTCCCAGACGTAGCATGAGACGTAGCATGCTACGTCTCTACATTTCACAAATATTTCTGCACCACCTGCCATCCGGTATAGGACACCCAGGCAAATCCGACAAATAAAGCAATATTGGTTCCCAGATGAACTGCTCGTGCCCAAGGGCGTTGGGGGCTAATCTGGGTGGAACTTGCGGCAGACACCGCAACCAACGCTACGACAGCTAATCCGGCAATCAAGTGTCCAGAATGTCCGAGATTGCCATAATGACCGATAGTACCCACTAAACCAATTCCCAGGAGCAGCAAAACCAAACTGACCATTACCCATCCGATGATGTAGTGTAAAGGTCGCAACCATTTCGGTTTGGGGTCTTGAGAGCGCCGTTTCGTGAACAGAACACTGCCCGTCACCGCCAACAGACTATAAGCCGCGAGGGACAAACCCATTGACCAAGCGGCTATTTTCCACAACCAGATAAAGTCGGGCAGATTCACAACTTGATGCCTCAAATTTAGCCTGTTTACTGCCCCAATCGTAACGTAAGAGGTTGCTCGGCTGAACAACCCCCTTAATCTTTGTTTTTTAATGGCTTTTGTTATCTAGTGAGCTGTTGCCACAGCTAAACGCGCTGCAGTGGCTGGGCTATTATTACTAATTATTTCTTCACTGGGCTTATTATCATCAGTCTGTGGTACAACGGCTTTAGCGTCAGAGGACGACGCCGGATTACCGTCTTGAGCGACAAGTAAGCGAGTACAGGGTATGGTATCCGAGAGAATCGCACTTGCCATCATGCCGGTGTGAATCTCTAATAGCGCTTGGGGTAGGGCTTCAAAGACTAAGCGCTGTCCTGGAAAAACCACGCGCTCAAAATACCAATTGGGAATATTTGTAATCCGAGCAATTTGAATCTGGCTCGTGGCGTTTACGTAGCAACAGACAATGTGAGTTTGATTATCAGAAGGTAGGGGATCAAGTATCTGAGTCATAACTGCTGAGTGAGGTACTAAATGAATTCTGATTGTTATTACTTCACCTAACTTAGCACTTGTGATCCCTTCCCTGTTGTAAACCCGACTACCAATTGTGCGGGTTTTTCGCCAATCTCGTCCCAGCGATCGCCGCTAAATGGCTAATTTGTCCCATCCCTGGGGATGAGAACTTTTACCTAGGGTTAAGACCCTCAATTTGAACGCCTTAGGTAAGATTGCTTAGATTGCCTCCCTCAGACTCTCAGATATGAACCCCACGAAAAAAAATAGCATACGCTTGAGGTCAGAACCCAATCTTGTTAAAGTAAAGTTAAGTTATGTGAAAAAGAAATCAAATATCTGAGAAAGCTGGGCTGGGGCTGTGTTATTCTCTCCCGGTCGGTGAGGGCTTAAACGTCTGCGTACACCGGGTTTTCCTCCAAGTTAGGTTGGAGATTTGCCCAGTTCAACCGAGCCAATCCTGTTCATAAAAGCCGATTTACCCCAGATAAAATTTATAATGTCACCAAAAATTCTTTATGTGCGCCTCCCCTGCAACCCGATTTTCCCGATTGGTGTTGTCTATTTAGCCGATCACGTTCACAAACTCTTCCCAGAGGTAGAACAGCGCATCTTTGACTTAGGCACTGTACCTCCCCTGGATTTTTCGCGATCGCTCGACGCCTGTATTGACGAATTCCAACCGACGATGTTGGTATTCTCCTGGCGCGATATTCAAATCTATGCTCCAGTTGGCGGTAGAGGGGGGAACCCCTTGCAAAATGCCTTCGAGTTTTACTACGCCAGTAACCCCTTTGTCAAGTTACGCGGGGCGATCGGTGGCTTACGCCTCGCCGCTGCTTATTACAATGAACTGTGGCGTAATTTAGGATTGATTCGCCGGGGACTTAAACGCGCTCGTACCTACAACCCAGAGGCACGGGTGATGGTTGGCGGCGGTGCAGTGAGTGTATTTTATGAACAACTGAAGACTAAATTACCCAACGGGACAATTGTCTCCGTTGGCGAAGGTGAAACCCTACTAGAGAAACTCCTGCGGGGTGAATCGTTTGCTGATGAGCGCTGTTATGTGGTGGGTGATACGCAGCCGCGCGATCGCATGATTCATGAACGCCCAACTCCCCTAGAAAAAACGGCGTGTAACTACGACTATATCCAAAGCATCTGGTCGAGTTTCGACTATTATTTCCAAGAAAGTGACTTTTATATTGGGGTGCAAACTAAACGGGGTTGTCCCCACAACTGCTGCTACTGTATCTACACCGTCGTCGAAGGTAAACAAGTACGGATCAATCCCGCTGATGAAGTGGTTGCCGAAATGCGCCAGCTTTATGATCGAGGTATCCGCAACTTCTGGTTTACTGATGCTCAGTTTATCCCCGCCCGGAAGTTTATCGACGATGCGGTGGAACTGTTGCAGAAAATTCTTGATTCTGGGATGACAGACATTCACTGGGCGGCATACATTCGGGCAGATAATCTCACCCCCCAATTATGTGACTTGATGGTGAAAACCGGGATGAACTACTTTGAAATCGGCATTACCAGTGGTTCCCAGGAATTAGTCCGCAAGATGCGGATGGGGTACAACCTTCGCACCGTGCTGCAAAATTGTCGGGATTTGAAAGCAGCGGGCTTTAATGACTTGGTTTCGGTCAACTATTCCTTTAATGTAATAGATGAGCGACCAGACACCATTCGCCAAACCATTGCCTATCACCGGGAGTTAGAGCGAATCTTTGGTGCTGACAAGGTGGAACCCGCGATCTTCTTTATCGGACTACAACCCCATACTCATTTGGAAGCCTACGCTTTTGAGAACAATATTCTCGAAAAAGACTACGATCCAATGAGTTTAATGCCTTGGACAGCGAAAAAGCTACTCTGGAATCCCGAACCCCTAGGCTCTTTCTTTGGTGAGGTTTGTCTGCAAGCGTGGCGGCAAAATCCCGATGATTTTGGTCGCGAAGTGATGAAAATTTTAGAGGAACGCTTGGGCTGTGCGGATTTAGAGGATGCATTAGCGGCTCCGATTGAAGCCTCAGCTAAGACGCCGCCTAAACAACTGGTTACAGCGGGGTAGTTGATTCTATCCGTTTATCGTTAACTCGAACAGCTTGGAGAAATTTAACCCTAAAATGTATCATAATTAACATAAAATCATCGGTTAAAATTCTCCCCTGCTCCCAGACGCGCCATGGCACGTCTCTACACACCCACTTTCCTCTGAACCCCTCAGACAAGGTTTGATCATGCTGCAAGGTTCGATATTACAAAAGTTAGATACAGCTCATCGCGGCGGTAAGCGACCGCTGAATTTTGGCGTTTATCACAAAAACACCCTGATTGCCCTGTGTCATGCTTTGGAAGACTTCATCTTAGAGTCAGAGGGAAAACCTCTGCTAATTGCAGCATTTCAACAGGGGAAATGGTATATGCAAGAGGCAGAACGTTATGGCGATTTAGCCGAACAGTCGTCTCAAGTGGTAATTCTGGCGACAGCGGAGACGGGTTTTGGGGAACATCCCACCAGCCAACGATCTAATGTGAGACTATTGGATTTAGAGGCTTCTGATCCAGTGGCTCAAGAATGGCATTTGATCATCATGTCGGAGACATACACAGCAATGGTCTTATGTCAAGAGCTATCTACCGAGGATTATGGCAGCAAAGGACCACCGACAGATGATCGGGAGCGCAAGTTTTATGGGTTCTGGACATTTGAGCCGGAATTGGTTCGGGAAACGGTGGATTTGGCGATCGCACACATTGGCGGTTACGATCAACAGTTACAACAGTGCCTCACCGACCAAGCACAACAGATTACGGATGCCTTCGGGAGCAAAAAACGCGATGATGTGGGGCAGGTTGTGTCTCGTGTCGTGGATTATCTGGAACGCTTTAAACAAGAATTACACCAAACTGAGGATGAGCCGCTTCAGAACTTGCCCCTTGCTGAGGAAGCCTTAGATAATAATTTAGTGTCTAGTAAAGTGCAGGCATTTTTGCGGATGGCACAGCTCATCGATCAAGCTGATGTAACCAATCCCATGGCAGCGGCGGAAGTGGCAACCCTTTGTGAAGCGATGGGTCAATTGCTTGACTTACCCGCATGGCAAATCAAACGGTTGCGATTAGCGGGATTGCTGCATCGCCTTGCGCCGTTACAAGCCGTAGATGATGACCTAGAACCAGCAAAATCCACGGTGCAGCAACAGACGGTAGCTCAACAAGAGACGATGCCCAAATCCTCGGTTTTGCGTGTCATGCCCCAATTACAGGCAATTGCTCACATTATCACCCACCAAACCGAACATTGGGATGGCTCCGGACAACCGGATGGTTTGGCTTATGATGCGATTCCCTTGGAATCGAGGATTTTAGCACTGATTACCACATTTCAACAGCGACTGAAGGACTATCAATCCCAAGAGACTCCTTTGGCAAAAGCACTCGATGACTGTCAGGCGTCAGGGGGTACAGTATTTGACCCAAAACTGCTTGAGGCTCTAGAACTACTGGTGATGGGAATGCAACAGGGTATGAGTTTACAGGCAAATCAACCTAAAATAGCCGCCGGGATGTGGTTGATTGATTCCCATTCCCCTCAGGAAGCCCAATCAAATGTTTCGTCTTAAGGTTTAAGTCACGCAGGAAAATTGATGGAAATCGAAGCAATTCGCGCAGGAAAAATTAAGCAGCTCTCAGGTGCTAATCTAGACGACGAAGATTTGTCTGGGAGCCAACTGGAACAGATTAATTTGGCAGGCGCTAGTCTGGTGGGTACGAATTTGTCGAGAGCGAATCTCAACGGTGCTCGTCTGGATGGCGCTAAACTGCTGTGCGCTCAATTGGTGTCGGCTGATGTGCGGGCAAATTGTTTGGGCGCTAATCTGATGCAAGCCAACTTGACTGGGGCGGATTTGCGCGGGAGCAATCTCCGAGGCGCAAATTTAATGGGCGCGAATTTGACACAGGTATCCTTTGCTGGTGCCTTTTTGAGTGGTGCGAATCTGATGGGGGTTAACCTCCAGGGCGTCGATTTCCGAGGTGCTGATCTGCGGGGGGCGAATCTCAACAGTGCTAATCTTAAGGGGGCGGATTTATCGCAAGCGGATTTACAAGGCGCTAGCTTGTGTGACGCCAATTTTGAGGAAGCGGATTTGCGCGGGGCGAATCTGGGAGGGGCGAATTTAACGGGAGCGAATTTGCTTTGTGCCGAACTCGATGACGTCAATGTAAATGGTGCGAAGTTAGAGCGGACTTGTGTGGTAGGAACGTCTCTGGAAAGTAGTTCCTAGAGGGTTGCCTGAGAATCGTGAGTTATTGTCCTTATAACAAAAGCAATACAAAGGACAAAGAGGCAGCAAATGATAATATTCTGACATAGAGGCTTGGATTTAGGCTTCACTCCTGCTATGATTCATGATTATCGAGTTGCGCCCAAAAAACTCTTCCATCTCGACAGGGTGGAGGAATATTTGGTATTGGAGTGATGGGGAGAATAGGGAAAAATAGGGAAAAAGGGTTAATGACCCTGATAAAATTAGGGACGTTTAATCTCCGGGGAATCTGTCCTGGCTCACCTCCTCACGCCCTCAACCGTCCCCGTTAACGAAAAAGGTATCGTGCCAGACTAGGGGATTGGGAGGATATCTATCCCAAAATCAGTTCGGTTATTTCCCTGATGCAACTCTATCCGTTTCTCGGTGTTTTAGGCGATGATAGTAACTAGGAGAGAATGCCAACCTGTTGAACCCTGTCGGTGTCAGGAGGAAAAGTAGCAGATGCCACAGCCGGATGATTTTTCCGAAATATTGAACCTTTACCTCTTTACCGTCGTCTAAAGGTGTAATACTATAGAGTTAAGGTAAACTCATACTGACTTCGCATTCGCCCTGTTCCTAGCCCAGAGTTAGTAAGCTGGGAAACGCCGCAGAATCAACGAAGAGACAACTGAGTCAATCGCTTTAACTCCTGATCTAAGGTTCGATCTCCTGCCCAACTCAATACAGGTAGGAGTCTATACATCTTTTAGTAGATGTAAACAACCGCTTCGCGCACGTATCCTCAAGGTGAGAGATGGCTATAGCTTTTGCTTTTGAGGTCAAAATCCGCGACAGATTTATTGCTCGTTTACGGAGTCACTACTCACAGATGCCCACTGTTAACACCAAACCAAAAACGACCAAGCCCACATTTTCGGCAGATATGGTTCGCACCTATCTGCATGAAATCGGTCGCGTGCCACTACTGACCCATGAGCAAGAAATTGTCTATGGTAAGCAAGTGCAGCAGATGATGCCGCTCTTGGAGGCAAAAGAAGCCTTAGCGGAAACGAAGAAGCGCGAACCGACGATACAGGAGTGGGCAGATCACGTTAATTTAGAGGAATCAGCCCTCAAGAAAATTATAAACCAGGGAACGCGAGCTAAGCGCAAAATGATTGAAGCGAATCTGCGCCTAGTGGTAGCGATCGCCAAAAAGTATCAGAAGCGTAACATGGAATTCCTGGACTTGATTCAGGAAGGCACCCTGGGATTAGAGCGAGGTGTGGAGAAATTTGACCCAACGCGAGGGTATAAGTTCTCTACTTATGCTTACTGGTGGATTCGTCAAGCCATTACTCGCGCCATCGCCCAACAAGCCCGTGCAATTCGGTTACCGATTCACATTACCGAAAAGCTGAATAAGATCAAAAAGGTTCAACGGGAACTGTCTCAGAGATTGGGGCGTAACGCCACACCAGCTGAGATTGGTCAAGAGTTGGAGTTAGAACCTGCCCAAATTCGCGAATATTTGAGCATCGCTCGTCAACCCGTATCCCTAGATGTGCGAGTGGGGGATAACCAAGATACAGAATTATCTGATCTGTTGGAAGATAGTGGACCTACACCGGTTCATTACACCACCCAGGAATCCCTGCGCCAAGATTTAGATAATCTCCTGGCAGAATTAACCCCCCAACAACGGGAAGTCTTGGCACTCCGCTTTGGCTTAGAAGATGGGAATGAACTGTCTCTGGCAAAAGTAGGACAGAGACTCAATCTCAGTCGTGAGCGGGTACGCCAGTTAGAGCATCAAGCTTTAGCCCAACTCAGACGACGCCACGCCACGGTGCGGGAATACATTGCCAGTTAGTTTGTTTGTAGTTGCGCTGTCTTCGCCCTAAACGCTGGCATCCCCTACGACAAGTTTAGCCAAGAACTAAAGTTCTGGCTCAAAGCTTAAACCCGTTAAAACGGGTTCACAAACTGTTTCCGAACGTCCAAGTTGGCGACATGCTGTCGAAGTGGTAGCGCAATAGGCTACCACTTTTTTTGTAAAAAAATATTAAGTTTTTAGGCAATGCCAAGACTAGAGATTGAAGTCCCTAAAATACTCTGTCAGTAGGAAAACCCGTCTGATGAGTGAGTAGATGTTCATTCCTTCGAGGGAATCGTCACTTAATGATAATCCGCTATTTTTTAACTAAAGAGTAATGAAGGCTCCAATCCAATTGCAAACGATCATAATTTTGCCCGTGCGAACTGTGACGGTTAAGAAACCGGATAAAGGCAGCGCAAACCAGAGACAGGTTCACGGTTAGATAGAAAGTAAGGATGCCTGCTAACGTCTACTTTAGCTTAAATCTACTTTAACAAATTAGGGCGGCTACCAACTGTGTACTAAAATTCCAAATTTTTTAAGGGTGTTTCGATATTATTTTAAAGGAGGTAACCACGGTGATTAGCCGATTCATTGAGTTTTTCCAGTCCCAACGTCAACCGTCTTTTTCTTGGCGTTTACCCCTAACCGGGTTACTGCTCACCGTAGGACTAACAATGAATGTCTCCAGTAGACCCCTAGCCGTCGCTCAACAACTCAAGCAAACCGTGGATAGTTCCACTGGGGAAACGAATCCATCTACTGTATCCGCTTCAGCCACTTCAATCCTAGATGGCACTTACCTTTACGGTCAATCCTCCCAACCCAATCAGATTGGTCAAGAATATATTGTGTTTCAAGCCAATCAAGGACAGCTAGTTGGGGCACTTTACTTACCTCAATCTGAATTTAGCTGTTTTCATGGCACTCTAGAATCTAAACAGATGAATCTCCGAGTTGTCAACCCCTACAACCAAACTGCTTTAGCTCATACTATTGAGAATCAGCAAGAAACTGCGGTAGCGGCGGCGGGGAGCCAGCTTAATCTCGATCGCACTTACGAATCTTTAACCTATCCCTACACCGTTAAGCTTGATCAGTATCAACCCGTTGGTCAACTGAGTGAGAATGATCAGCGGATGTTGAATATCTGTCGGGAAAACTTGTTCTGACAAATGACAAATGACAAATGACGACACTATTAACATCCTACCTCTAATCCCTCTGGCGGTTGGGAATACAAGGCTTGTTCCTCTGCGGCTGTGGGTGAGCTAGTGAACTGTTCAATTTGAGTTAATAAGGTTTTCGCTTCCAGATCACCATTGTCGGTTCGGTGTTTGAGGTAGAGCTTCAGTTCATTGACTAGGGCGGTGGGGATGTTCATGGTTAAACTCCAATGAAAACGCTATATCCCATTTTGGATGATGAATGATCATTAGAGGTTGCTGTACCACGCCACTACATTAATGCAGCCAGCCCAATTTAGACGTAGGGCGGGTTTTGTACTCCAGTTAGGGGAAACCATGACAATTAATCCCTAAACCCGCCCCTACAAATTCATGATGGCGCAGAAAGCTCCAAGGGGTTGGGGTTAGATGTTTTGAGTTTGCCAACAGGAGAATTTAGGCGATCGCGCCCAAACTTACAGCAGATTTCAGGTTGATGAGGTACAGTCTTTAAGCAAGATCCCCGACTTCGTAGGAGTTGTCGGGGATCTGTCTGTGTACCTCACTTACTTGAAAAGCGCTGTAATACTACACTCCAGCCATCTTTTCAAAAAAAGATTCCATTTTTTACAAAACTACATGCATCCAGCCGATAAGCTGTTTTGCGGTTTAACGTGTTAATCTGACTTGCTGTGACTCAATAAAGGAAGCGAAAAGTTAAAGGTTGATCCTTGTGTTGGCACACTGGTAACACTAA
>CAKZMA010001252.1 GCA_937127375.1 uncultured Coleofasciculus sp.
CAAGATAATTAGAAACCGTGGTTTTACCTGTACCAATCCCTCCAGTTAAGCCAATAATCCGTTTCAACAGTGATTCAGTCAAGGTTAAAGTACGCTATCACAATAAGTATAAGTTGCAGCCGGAAAGGACGCCAGAATGCTTACCCAAGTACCAGTTACTGATATTATCCGCAAACAACGGGATTTTTTCGCCACAGGGAAAACCAAGGATGTCAAGTGGCGCATCGAACAGCTAAAACGACTTAAACAAGCCGTTGTTGATGATCAAGAGGCGATTATCAACGCGGTTAAAGCTGATTTAGGGCGCCCGGAGTTTGAAGCCTATTTTGAAATCGCGGCGATTGGGGAAATTAATTACGCTATCAAGCACCTCAAATCCTGGGTTAAACCGAAAAAGGTGGCTGTGGGATTAGAACAATTCCCCGCCTCGGGGAAGATTTATCCTGAACCCTTGGGTGTGGTGCTGATTATCTCTCCTTGGAATTATCCCTTCCAGTTATTGATTTCTCCCTTAGTCGGCGCGATCGCCGCCGGAAACTGTGCGGTACTCAAACCCTCAGAAATTTCCACTCATACCTCAAGTGCGATCGCGAACCTAATCCAAAAAACCTTTGATCCGGCTTATATCGCGGTTGTCGAAGGAGACGCTGATACCAGTAAAGCACTTCTGGCTGAAAAATTCGACCATATCTTTTTTACCGGGGGAACCGCGATCGGCAAAATCGTCATGGAAGCCGCCGCGAAACATCTAACGCCTGTGACGTTAGAGTTGGGCGGTAAAAATCCCTGTATTGTTGATGCTGATGTGAATTTAAACTATACAGCTAAACGGATTACTTGGGGTAAATACCTGAATGCGGGACAAACCTGTATCGCCCCAGATTACCTATTAGTTGATCGGCGAATTAAGTCCGATCTATTGACAGAAATGCAAAAATGTGTTGCAGATTTTTATGGTCAGGAGCCGGAGAAAAGTCCGGACTATGCCCGAATTATAAGTCATCGACATTTTGATCGGCTGGTTCCTCTGTTGAGGGACGGAGAAATTGTCACTGGCGGACAAACTCGACCAGAAGATAAGTATATCGCCCCCACTGTGATTGATGGGGTTTCTTGGGATTCGCCGATCATGGAAGAGGAAATCTTTGGTCCGATTTTGCCTGTGTTAGAGTATCAAGACTTGAATGATGCGATCGCGCAGATTAATGCTCGACCTAAACCCTTAGCCCTCTACCTATTTTCCAAAGATAAACAGAAACAGCAACAAGTTTTGCAGCAAACCTCATCCGGTGGTGTTTGTATCAATGACACGGTAATGCAAGTTGGAGTGACAACTTTACCCTTTGGTGGTGTTGGGGATAGTGGAATGGGCAACTATCACGGTAAAGCTAGTTTTGATACATTTTCTCACTTTAAGAGTGTATTGAAAAAAGGATTTTGGTTCGATTTAAATTGGCGGTATCCACCTTATAACGGCAAGTTGTCATTGTTTAAGCGAATTATTAGTTAGGTGGAACAGTTGCGGAAAACCTCTTTCCGCGTCAACGTAAGCTGAAAAATCCCCCATACCTTGAGAAAAACCACTCCCTAACCCTCCCTTTACCAAGGGGAGGGAATAAGGGAACAGAGAACAGAGAAAAAATGCATTAAATTGCGTAAGTTCGTATTATAATTGACGAACAGCATCAACGGCATGAACAATTATTTTTGGGGTAGCGCTACGCTGAAAAACTTATTATGTCTACGCGCACAAAAGCTATAGCATCTATCGGTTTATGGGCTAGCGGGTTCTCGCTACTCATGGATAGTGCTTCGGCACAAACCGCTGCTATTGTGGTTAATACCACCGCCGATGATATCAATGCTGGTGATGGCAATTGTACGCTGCGCGAAGCGATTAATAACGCCAATACGAATAGGGATACCACAAATGGCGATTGTCGGACAGGTTCTCCCTATCCTATTATTGATGCGATCGCGTTTAATATTCAATCGGCTCAACCTAGCATTATCCCTAATTCGCCATTACCAACTTTAACAGAGGCGGTGGTTATTGATGGCACATCCCAACCCGGTTTCCAAACGATTGCAACCCATTCCCTAACTTGTCCCAACCCAATGGGCGTTCCGCTTCCAGCCCAAACAATAACAATTAGCCGTCCAGTTATTGAGTTAAATGGTGCGGCGGCGGGTAAAGTAAGTGGTATTGCGATTGATGCGGATCAGGTAGTGATCAGAGGACTGGTAATTAATCAGTTTCAACGCGCTGGTATCGAAATATTAAATAACTCCAGCCAAATTATTATTGATAGCAATTATATTGGTACAGATGTTACGGGTACAGTCGCCCTTGGTAATAACAGAGGTGTGGTGATTAAAGCCGGAAACACAACGAATCCCAATAATACTATCATTAAAAACAATGTCATTTCCGGGAATACATTCTTGGGTGTTCTCGTCAACGGCGATGCTAATGCCGATCAGCAAGGCAATACTATTGTTAATAATTTTATTGGCACAGATTACACAGGTAAAAATGTATTAGGGAATACCACGGAAAAACGCGGTCATGGTGTAGTGATAGGGCATGGCAATTTTGCCGCTTTAGATTCCCGCTATCCTGCCCAAAACCATACAATTAGAGGCAACGTCATCGCCGGAAGCCATACGACAAATCTCTGGATTTCCAATTATGCCAGCAATAATTTAGTGGAATGTAATTATATTGGTACGGATTATACCGGAACCGTCGCCACGGAATTCATATCTACCGAGGATTTGGGACACAGCCCTGGGA
>CAKZMA010001253.1 GCA_937127375.1 uncultured Coleofasciculus sp.
GGGCTTGGCTTAAGCGGTGATACACCTAATTGTATCTTTCTCTGTATTAGCACATAAAGTTGATTTCATCTTTGTCAGCTATCGAAACACTAGCAATCGGTGGTTCTTCAATCTAACGAACACCATAATGATCGCCTGCTTGGAGCGCGGTTGACATTGATGGAACTGTTGGCGATCGCATAGGACTTTGATATCATCAGATTGATGACTTTCAGCACCCGCCTCTGTTTGGTTTATTTTCGGAATATTACTCAGTGCAAAAACATCAGTTAGTTCTTTCGCTGTTTCCTTTTTGACAACAGCGATTGTTCCGGCTGATTCCATTACGATATGGCTGTATTGTTATTTCATTAACTCAATTTACCAGAAGTGAAAGAATGATTTCCACCGTCTGACTTTTATTGTGCCTACCTACTGGAGAAACCTGATGACTCATTCTTTAGTTCACTCAATTCGGCAAAAGTTCCAGTCGTGGTTTACCCAGGCGCAAGCAGCAGTAGCAATCGAGGATGAAGAGCTTGAGTTGCCCGATGTGATTCAGACTCAACTGGGGCAAAAAATTCAGGCACTCCCCTGTTCTCAGATCTATCAAACCACAGTGCAAGAGGCGATCACCGCTGGGGTTGAAAACTGGCAACGTCACCTGGATGTCGCCAATAGTTTGATCATTTTGGGCAGCCCCGTAGAACCAATTGCCAAAATTTTGAGCGATAGTCTGCAAACTTGGCACAATCCCCCCGTAGAGGTATTCACACCTCTACCTTGGCGAATGCGTCCTCATGATCCATTAATCATGTCTCAACAAATTCAGCAAGCCCTGCAAGCCTACTCACAGATTGATATTAAAAACCCTAAGGATATAGGCGATCTGCTTGAGGCAGAGTCCCTGGCTGATCGAAAAACATTGATGATGATTCCCTGTCTGGATCAATGTTTTCTGCGTTGTATTGGGGGTTGGAATAGCATTGAATACTTACGAGACATGGTCATTCATAATCGCAATTGCTTTTGGGTTATAGGATGTAACCATTGGGCTTGGGATTTTCTGGATTTTGTGTGCCAGATTAGCGCCTATTTTAGCGAGGTCAAACCGTTACCGGAACTAGATGGAGCGATGATTCAAACCTGGTTAAACCCGATTGCCAAAACGATAGTTGAACCAGAAGCGATAGAAGACTCAGAAGATAATCTTGGTCAGGCATATTGGAGAACTCTTGCCAGTCAATCCTCTGGTGTCAGTAGTATTGCCTTTGGCGTATGGCTAAATAGCTTACGAATCAAGCGCGATCAACTAGAGGATGGTAATTTATCTCAATTGAACTTGAGCGAGACAGCGACAACTAACAAAACCCCTTTTACCTTACGTCAAACTAAACCCACATTGCCTAGTTTGCCACCATTAACGGGGATTGACCGCTATTTACTTCATTCGTTGCTAATTCATGGGCAGATGAGCCATGTCCATCTTGCCCTGAGTTTGGGTGAACCCGAAAGCCAAATCCAAGCTCGGATTCAGGGATTATTGCGAGCCGGTGTACTAGCTAGCAGCAATGGCATGCTATCAGTACGTGCTGCCCATTATGCCAAGCTGAAGATTGAATTGACGAATAATAACTTTTTTGTTGGCGAGGATTAACCATGAGTGTATCGGGTTTTGATCTGATCAGTTTTGTTCAGGCAATGCCGGCGTTGTTGGCACAAATCGAGGCATCGGAAACCTTACCGCAACGAGTTCTTACTAATATTACGCTGCAAAAAATTTTTCGTTCTCTCGTCGTTATTTTGATCGCTTATGGGAGCATGTTTGTCATTCAGTCGCTCACCAGCTGGATTTCAGAACGAGTTCCCCGCCGCTTTCGATTATTGATCAAACAATCTTTGCCCTTTTTGAAAGGGTTGATTTTGATCCTAACGTTTTCCTATCTCCTGAATCTGTTTCTGAACTTGTCTCAGGAGAACCTCCTCGCCTTGACAGGCACGATCGCTATTGCCCTGGGATTTGCCTTTAAGGATTACGTGAGTTCGATCATTGCCGGAGTAGTTGCACTGTTTGAAGCTCCCTATCGAGTGGGCGATCGCATTCAAATTGAAGATCATTACGGTGAAGTGGTGGACTATGGTTTGCGTGAAATTCGACTCAAGACTCCTGACGACAACATTGTCTCTATTCCCCACAACAAAATCTGGACTGAAGCTGTCTCCAATGCCAACAGCGGACAGCTAGAAGCTCAGGTTCTCACTGACTTTTATTTTGCTCATACTGTAGATGCTGAACAAGTCATCCAGATTCTGTACCAGGCAGCTTACAGTAGCAAATATACGCAGCTAAAGCTTCCCATTTTAGTTGTCATGCAAGAACAAATGTGGGGTACTCAGTTCAAGCTGCGGTCTTACCCAATGGATGCCCGCGATGAATTTATCTATAAAACCGATCTGATTCGCCGTGCCAAGCAAGCCTTTGCTCGCCAAAATTTACCTTACCCAAGGTTATCAGGTATCCAAAACAATGACAGTTGCCCCTGAGCAGCGGCTCTTCCGGACAAACTCAGCCAAACTGTTAGTTAAAATGGCTTCAGATCGAGTTATACCGTGATTTTATGCCTCAACAGTCTAATTTAACTCAAAATAACCAACTATTTCGGCAAACCAGTTTTTTATATTTTGAACTGTTTTTTTTGGAAAAATTCTCAGCTTTAATCAACCATTTTCCTGATTTTATCTTTCCTTCTCCTAAATTTTCTCTGCTCTAAAAAATATCTGTAAGCTCTTCTTTTAGGTCATGCATTATGGGTTTTTTCCTGCTCAGCTTTCGCATACCACTTCATTAAAGGAGTCGCACTAATTCCATGTATGATGATAGATAGTACAACAGTT
>CAKZMA010001254.1 GCA_937127375.1 uncultured Coleofasciculus sp.
ACAATGACTGTGTGGTGTATGACTTTCAGCACAAAGACTTAACTCATGTCTACACGATTGATTCGCCTAAGCTAACTGAACTCTTCCCCGCCGAAAGACTGAAAACAGAAATTTTTTGTTCGGGTTTTTATGTTTCAAACCAAGGTTTATTTGATCAAGAACGGCGCAACTGGCTCATTGATCAACTCGAAGCAGGAGAGGCTGAAGTTCTTTATCCCATGGCACCGGATCAAACTCTCCTCAACTACATGATGATGCGACCGAATTTATCAATCTATAACTTTGCTTTAGAGTTACCCAAAGAACAACGAACCGGATGTTGTGTAACCTCAACACATTTTCAGGAAAATGACCATATTCTGTATGATAAAGGCAATCGACTCACCTATATGCACTACATTGGCGTATCGTCCAAATTAATTGCTAAAGTCTGTGCTGGCGAAAATATTGATTTTCCGTATCGAGATTTGTTTTTACACTATCGCTATCTTCATGAACCGGATAAAAAGCCTCAATTTACCACTAAACCCAAACCTTACAATCAACCCCCCAGCTTGCCTCAGCGACTCTTGAAGAAGTTAAAATTATCTTAATCAATCTCCAAAGTTACTTATTATCATAACTAAAAAATGAACAAAGAGCGTGGCATTTATATTACCGCAAATGACAAAGTAATCGAGCAGGCGATCGCGCTGATCAAAAGTATCCGCTTGCGTGATCCTGATACACCAATTTGCTTAATTCCTTATGATGATAACTATCAAACCATTGCTAAACTTTTAAAAGACTCCTATCAGGTAGAAATTTATCAAGACTTAGACTTTATTGAACGTCTCTCCAATCAGTTATACGAAATATTTGGCAAAGGATTTTTTGCTCGACCCAATCAATTCCGCAAACAAGCTTGTTGGTTTGGCGAATTTGATAAATTTATTTATATCGATACGGATATTGTTGTCTTTGATAAAATCATAGAAACAACCGACTATTTAGATAAGTATGATTTTATTTGCTATGACTATCAACATAGCGGTGGCATCAAAAATGTATTTACACCAAAAGTACTAGAAGACGGTGTATTTAGCGAAAATGATATTCAGGATATGTTCAATGGCGGATTTTGGGGAGCTAAGAGAAATACAATCTCAGAGGAAACCTTATATCAAACATTTACTGAATGTGCTTCTCATCCAGAATACTTTGACTTTTCCCAAAAAACCTCCGATCAACCTATCATTAACTATATGATATTGAAGCAGGTTTCCCAGCGATTTAATATCGTGCGCCGCCCCGGTGGTGCGCCAGGAAGTTGGGCGGGTAGCAAACATTTTCAGGTTCAAGCTCATCACCTGATTGATCCAAATGTCAATCAACCGCTAGACTATTTACATTGGGCAGGCATTCGCATCCAACCGGGTTGTCCCTATTGGGATATCTGGAAATATTATCGCTATCTTGGCGAACATATCCCTGATGATGAATCCTTACAAACTTTAACGCAAAAAAATCTATGGCAAAAACTCAAAGGAACCATAAAACGAAATGTTTAATACTATAGTTTTTCACAAAGGACTTGAGTTTGTTTATTTTTTATCCTATCTCTAGCAGTCAATTGTAGTCAATTAATAATTATCCGTTGCCACTCTATGAATCAAGCCAACAAAAGCTTTTGTTTTTGCACATTAGCATTGGGTGAAAAATATCGTTTACTGGCGAAACAGCTATCCCAAGACTTAGAAAAGCATTCCCCTGGAACTTTTTTGGTTGTGGGAACAGAAAAACCTAATTTTTTTGAAAGCATCCCTAATGTCTATGCTTTCCCATTCAAACAAAAAGGAATACTCCACTGTTATCATGACAAGCGATTTGTCCTTGAAAAAGCCTTATCCCAATATCCGACAGCAATTGCGATTGATGCTGATACAAGAATTATTGATAAAGTGCCAACTCATATAGAATGGATGCCAGGATTCACAGGATGTAGTAGAAATATTATCGAGCATGTAAAGCGACGTAATCCTAATCGATTACCATCCATTGAAATATTAGCAAATAAATTAAATCTTTCTCTAGAGAATGTTTCCTGGGTAGGAGAGTCTTTAATGGTTGTATCCAAAGATAACGGTAAAGAAACTGAGTTTTTCCAACAGTGGGGAAAAATCGGAGATTATTTAGAGTTAAAAGGAATTCATGCTGGTTCTGGCAATGCTATTGGCTTAGCTGCTGCTAAAATAGGATGGACTATTCATGAGCAGGGTTGGCGGGAACTCCAAAACGTTACTAAACACCTAGATGCTGCCCATCAAAAAAAATCTGAATCATTATGGGATAAGTTTGAACGTCGCTTAGGGTATCACTATCGTTTAAACCGAAAACGTTTACAAGCATTGAATGATTTCAATTTTTATTATAGTTGATATAGATATATCAGTAGTCATCTGGTAAATTCAATGCTTTAATTTATTCAATTTTATAGTTAGTTTTAATTGTGATATTATAGCCAAACAAGAAAAAATAGTATAAATTAGAAAATAGCCATAAATAATTAAAAATCATCATGAAACATCCTACTTTCATCGTGGTTGGGGCGCATAAAGCGGCAACGACTTCTATACATAATTATCTGAAACAGCATCCTGAAGTGTATCTGATTTCCAATAAAGGTAGAGATCGATTAAGTAGTAAACCTTATATCAACTCTCTAGAAGAGGCGGAAGACTATCTTAGCCAATTTGCAGGGGCTACTACTGAAAAAGCATTAGGTGAAGTTTCCAGTGTATATCTCCATGGTGACGGAGTTGCTGCAAGAATTCAACGTTTATTTCCTGATATAAAAATTATTGCTGTTTTACGAAATCCTGCTGAGAGAGCTTACTCTCATATTTTATCCGCTAGGGGAGAGTATTTCACGCCCCAAGAAATCAATGATTTTGATTCCGTCCTTTTATCAAGATTTTTTGAAAAAGAAAAATTTCAGAAACCGGGATTATACTATAGCAACTTGAAAAAATATTTTGACTTATTTAATAGAGAACAAATAAAAATCTTCCTATATGACGATATAGTTCATCAAAAAACAGAATTTTTTCGAGAGATTTTAAATTTTATTGGTGTGGATTCAAGCTTTGAGTTTGATTTTCAACAGCGTTACCATAAGGGTAAACTGCGAATTGATAATTCCTCTAGAAAAACGTTAACAACAATTGTTGATTCTCAAAATAACCTTAAAAATATTTTGAAAATTGTTTTGAAGCCTATTGTACCCCACATAAAAAACTTTTTAGAAAAAAAACAAGAACAACCTTTGCCACCTTTATCAGATCATATCAGGACAGAAATGCTGAATTTCTACCGTGATGACATTATTCAATTGCAGGAACTTACTGGGTTAAACTGTTCTCATTGGTTAGAAGGTAAGCCAACTTGAAGCAGTTTGTATTGATTTTAGAGCACAACCTGAATCAGACTATAGTAATCCTATTTAGGTTGCGGAAATTTTATAAACTGAAATCCCTTCTATATCTGAGTTTTAAGCCTCTCGCTTGTTACATCTTATTTAGGATTGCTATACTGTTTTTTCTTTATTTTCTTTGAAAAATGATCAGTAACCTTTGCCAATATGCACTACTTAGGTAACTATAAGTGGTAGTCTATTAATAACTATCCAACTATTTAAAAGATTCAAAATTATTTATGCGACCTAAAAAACAGATAAAAAAAATAGCTAGTTACTTGCGTTTTGATAAGATAATTAATCGCTGGAGGAATGATATAAAAACTTACATTATTTCCTATCCCAAGAGTGGTAGGACATGGCTAAGAATACTTTTTGGGAAAGCTATATGTGAACAGTTTAATCTCGATGAAACATTATTATTAGAAACTCATCTATTAACTCGTTCAGCTAAAATAAATCCTACGCTCTTTACTCATGATGGTGCTGGATTTGGCGATAAAAATAGCTGGAATGAGTTAGCTACAGATAAATCTTTTTACCGTAACAAAAAGGTTGTCTTTTTAGTCCGTGATCCTAAAGATGTAATTGTGTCAAGTTATTTTCATGTTACGAAACGACAACGCCGATTTGACGGTTCAATTTCCGAATTTATCCGAAGTGATATATATGGAATAAAAAAGATTGTCACGTTTTATAAGATATGGCTTGATAATCAGACGATACCGAAAGATTTTCTATTGCTTAAATATGAAAACATTCATAAAGATACTTCAGATGTTTTGCGTTCTTTACTGACTTTTACTGGAGTTCAAAATGTTCCAGAAAATACAATAGAAACAGCCGTTAAATTTTCGGATTTTGAGAATATGCGGAAATTGGAAAGTTCACAAACGTTTTCCAAAACAAGTATGCAACCCGGAGATACTAACGATGAAGAATCTTACAAAGTCCGAAAAGGAAAAGTAGGTAGTTACTCCGAGTATCTATCGCAAGACGATATGAATTTTATTAACCAAGTGATTGAGGAAGCTGGACATCCTTTTGGTTATTAGGGAATAGTCATTCCTTCTGGGCGAAGGCACTCGGTTTCAGGTAAATGTCCAAAAATCTGCTCAGATAACATCCAAACTTCTTCATCCTCAAATAAAGAGCGATAGTTGGCATTATCACTCATCTTTTTCCATCGTTCGAGGACTTTCATTTCCGATCCTTTCCCGGAATAATCAAAGCTGTCAAAAGAACTTCCAGCACCGGCACTATCACGTCCAACGACACGATTAATGCTACGATCGCTGTAATGTAATTCTAAAGCCGATGCAATCTGTTTTCGATAATCTTGATCGAGAAACCAGCGATTATAATTAATTACAATTTTAGGCTCTTGCAGGTAAGATGTGGTTGCCAAAAATTCTCGAGCATGATTTTTCCAAATTTCCACAAACGTTTCAGGTTCGTGAGCGCCATATTTGTAACGAGGATGTCCCATGATAAATCCATGACTAGATGGATTAAATCCTTGATTGAGTTGTTGCTGAAGGCGACTAGCAAAAAGATTAAATGGATCTCTCAAAAGGAGTACATTAAACCGTTTGCCTGTCTTACCAAAATATAAGTCATGATACCGTTCTAATGGATCAGTAGACATTTCAGCAAGAGAACGATTTTCATGACTGCGAATCAGGAAAGATTTTTTGCGAAAACCTAGCTTCATCGGGCATTTAGCGACATTATTCCAATAGTCAACTTTAGCCTGAGACATCGATGAAATCCAGTCAATCACGGCATGATTACCACTTCTTGCCATTCCGTGAAAGCAAATTTCAATATCATTGACAATGAAAAAGAATGGAACAATCATAATTTGCTGTTATTAGTTGTAACTATATATTACTATGGTTTATAGAGGCAATATATTACGTCTCGATAAAGGTAAAAAATGTTGAGTTATAAAGCGGTTTTATCCTTGTTTACCTCCTCAACTTTCCCATGCTGAATGAAAAAAGTCTCGTTCACACAGCATAGCATAGCGATAACTGGATTTGA
>CAKZMA010001255.1 GCA_937127375.1 uncultured Coleofasciculus sp.
TCGCCAAAATTACCGAAGCCGGGGGAGAGGCGATCGCACTTCAGGCAGATGTCTCAAAACTGGAAGAGGTGGAGACTCTGATCAAGGAAACCAAAGACAAATTTGGTCGCCTAGACGTACTGGTGAATAATGCTGGCATTACCCGCGACACCCTCTTGATGCGGATGAAACCCGACGATTGGCAGGCGGTAATTGACCTGAATCTCACGGGTGTGTTTTTCTGTACTCGGGCAGCCAGTAAAATTATGCTCAAGCAAAAATCGGGTCGTATTATTAATATTGCCTCCGTCGCTGGACAAATGGGCAATCCGGGTCAGGCAAATTATAGCGCCGCCAAAGCCGGAGTGATTGGGTTTACCAAAACCGTGGCGAAGGAAGTCGCGCCTCGCGGGATTACCGTGAATGCTGTGGCACCGGGATTTATTGAAACCGATATGACCAAAGATATTAAATCGGAGGATATCATCAAGTATATTCCTCTCGGTCGCTATGGCAAGCCAGAGGAAATTGCGGGCATGGTGCGATTTTTAGCTGCTGATCCAGCCGCCGCTTATATCACCGGGCAGGTGTTCAATGTCGATGGCGGTATGGTGATGGCTTGAGCGATCGCTGTAGGTTCGTAGTTGCGCTTTAGCGCCATAAACGCTTGTATCGTCCACTATAAACCCTAGATTCAATCCTATTAGGGACATGACATATCGTGTCTCTACTCTAGTTTTGCCATCGTCCCGACAACGTAGCTAAACGTATCGGAGCAACTGATGCTGAGATTGAGTAGGCGCGATCGCTGTTGACCAGTCGAATTACAGCTTGGATAATATCGCCTAAACAGTCATCATACCAAATTCGGGTTAGCCACCCCCTTTATAATCTAGTCCGCGCAGGCGGACTGCCCTTGGGGAAGGCTTCGCATACATTTGTGTAGCTGCGACTTCCTCCTCGCCATGGCAAAAAGGAGTTTACTTGAGCAATTTTATCCGGATCGAGTCAACAGGATGTGAATAGGTTTACGGAGTTTAGCAACAGATAGCTGTAATCCATGGAACACATTCAGCACTTTAATCGCCATGGTTCAACCAACAGAATTAGTCATTGAAGCAGGTCGCACCGAACAGCAGTATTGGAAAGACCTGTGGCGCTATCGAGAGTTGTTTTACTTTTTAGCGTGGCGGGATATTCTGGTGCGCTATAAGCAGACAATTATTGGGATTGCTTGGGCGCTGATTCGACCGCTTCTGACGATGGTGGTGTTTACGGTGGTGTTTGGCAAAATTGCCAAATTGCCGTCGGAAGCCGGTGCGCCCTATCCAATTTTGGTGTTTGCAGCGATGTTACCCTGGCAGTTTTTTGCTAACTCCCTTTCTGAATGTAGTAATAGTTTAATTACTAATGCCAATTTAATTTCTAAGGTGTATTTTCCCCGCTTAATCGTGCCAACGAGTGCGGTAATTGTCAGTTTCGTCGATTTTATGATTTCGGGGATGATTTTGCTGGGGTTGATGGCGTGGTATGATTTCGTACCAAGTTGGCGGATTATGACGCTACCGCTGTTTATTGGCATTGCGTTTATGGCGTCGATGGGAGTGGGGTTGTGGTTAGCGTCACTGAATGTGAAATATCGGGATTTCCGCTACATTGTGCCGTTTATCGTGCAGTTTGGGTTATATATTTCGCCAGTAGGATTTAGTAGTAGTTTAGTGCCAGAAGGGTGGCGGTTTATTTATTCGCTTAACCCAATGGTGGGGGTGATTGATGGCTTCCGCTGGGCGATTTTAGGGGGAGAGTCGAAGCTGTATTTACCAGGGTTTGCCTTGTCGCTGGGTTTAGTGGCGCTGTTGTTTGCCAGTGGGATTTGGTATTTCCGAAAGGTAGAACGCACGTTTGCGGACGTGATTTAGTCAGGTCTTGATTAGCGTGATCGTTTTTAATTTAAAGAATTCAGTTATTTAAATAAATAGTCTGTTTTTGTATTTTTCCGGATAAATTAGCAAAGCCTTGCATCTATAGGTAGCAGTTTTTTTGCAGTATGTCTAATACGATAATTCGGGTCGAAAATTTAGGGAAGAAGTACATTATCGGTCACCAGAAGCAGGAACGGTATACGGCGCTGCGGGATGTTATTGCGAATGGGGCGAAGTCGGTGGGGCGCAGGTTGCTGAAGCCTCTGGGGAAGGGGGAGTCTGACCCGACGGTTGAGGAGTTTTGGGCGCTTAAGGATGTGTCGTTTGAGATTCAGCAGGGGGACAGGGTTGGGATTATTGGGCGCAATGGGGCGGGGAAGTCAACGCTGTTGAAGATTTTGAGTCGGATTACGGAACCGACAACAGGAAGTATCCGGATTAAGGGGCGCGTGGCGAGTTTATTGGAAGTGGGGACGGGGTTTCATCCGGAGTTGACGGGACGGGAGAATATTTATCTCAATGGTGCGATTTTGGGGATGAGTAAGGCGGAGATTAAGCGGAAGTTTGATGAGATTGTTGCTTTTGCTGAGGTGGAGAAGTTTTTGGATACGCCAGTGAAGCGGTATTCGTCGGGGATGTATGTACGGTTGGCGTTTGCGGTGGCGGCGCATTTGGAACCGGAGATTTTGGT
>CAKZMA010001256.1 GCA_937127375.1 uncultured Coleofasciculus sp.
ACTTTACAGAGAATTGGCAGTTATTTGCCCTGAGTGGCGGACATCCCATCACCGTCTTTGGTGAATGGAATGGTGATCACTTTTTTCCCTTAAGTGCTTTTTCCCAAGAGCAGTTTATTGCGTTTCGATAACGTTCACTCTAGTGCAGCTCGGCAAAAATACTTGAGCAGCTTCGTAGATACGATGAAGCAGGGGGAGCAGAGGGAGCAGGGGAAGCGGGGGGAGATATTATCTGTTCAGTTATTTCTGCCTTCTTGCACTAGGTAAAGAGTTTAGTATGCTCTATGCACTTAATGGGGTAAGGGTTAAAGCCCTAGATTTGGTTAGATTTACTGGCGTCAACTAAAACCACACGCCTTTAATTCTTGTATACAGCCATTTATGGCGCAAAATTGTAAAACTTGTCAATTTTGTAAATTACTGCTATATTGTCTAATAAGTCATAATTGACTTAAACTAATATAGTACTTTAGTACTATTGCACGAGTAAGGAAAGCCTGTGAGTTCTTTCAAGCAACTCCCATTGTCAGACCTAAGAGAAAGCCTGCCAAAATTTAAGCGCCAGGTTCAGCTAGGTATGAAGAGAATTGCTGTTACCTATTACGGTCAAGTTGTTGCGTTTTTAGTTCCTTTGAAGGATTTGGAAGAAGCTGAAAAAGATGGTGCTATTGGTAAGACTGAGGAAATATCTTTATCAGGTTTCCGGCTAAATATGACGGAATGTTGGGAGCGTTTACAGGTTGACGTTGATTGCATTTATGTAACCTATCATACACGCCGAGCTGTTGCCTTTGTTAGTCCTCGTCTCACAAATTATCTTCCAATCCCAGTTTCAGAAGTGGCTCACAAGCTTCTTGCCATAGATAATGGTCTTATTGAAGTAGAAAATTTACTTGAGGAGAAATGATTAATGTTTAAGATATGCGCAGATCCAAAGCTTCAAAAAAAATTAAATAACTTGCAGAAATATTTCCCGTCTGAAGTCTGTCAAGAGCTAAATCAATTCCTAGAAATTTTGGGAAGAGATGGTCAATTTACCAAGACAGATTTCTACGATATAAATACCAATAAAATTTCGGGAATGACTTGTAGTTTGTTTTATAGACCCGATTTTGTTAAGAGTGAAGTATTAATAATTGATGTAAAAATAAAACAAGCAGACTTGTTTAAACAAAGATTTAAAATCACGGATGATTGGGATGATAAAAATGTTGTAGAATCTATACCTCAGTATGATCAGCCCAAGAAAATAGTTAAGGCTCTAGTGTTAATTCACCAGGGAATCACAGATTCGTATAATTTAGGTTACGCATTAGGGCATAGCGGAAAGAAGAAAGAATATATTTCGCGACATGGACAGTATGTCAAGCATGCTTTAGAGCAACTCAAGTTGATTGTCAGAAAACGACAAGGCAGGCAATTATCACCAGAGTTAACTGAAAAAGGGAGGCTAATTGCCGAAGGGTTCGATGAGGATTTACAGTTCAGACTACTCATTGAAGCAATGTTGAATTATCCTCCTGTCTGGCGAATTATTACTGCCGTTTCGGAAAAAGAGAGTCAACTGGATAATGAACCGATCTTAAATGATGATCTTGTTAAAAAACTAGCTTTTCCAGAAATATTGCGGGCTGCTGATACAAGTAATCGTCGTTCTCAAACCTTGAAAAATTGGGTTAAATGGATTGCTAAATACTCTGGTATTCCTATTCGTCTGCATAAGGGGGGTGTACAACTGACTATTCCAATGCTATATAGCGAAGGTAATAAAGATAAAAATGTCAATACAGACTGAGAAGAAAATGTATGATTTTAAGAGTCAAGAATTTATAGGTAAACATGGCGAAAGGATACTTGATAAATGGTTTAATTCTGCGTATAAAATTCTAGATGTTTCTGGTATTAAAAAATATCAGGATAACTGTATAGATAGAATATTTATGCGTCTAGATGGAACTACAATTAGTGTTGAATATAAATTTGATATAGCTTCCTCTAGGACAGGAAATCTATTTTTTGAAACTGTCTCGGTAGATAATAAAAATATTCCGGGCTGGGGATGGCGATCACAGGCTGACTACTGGATATTTCTACTTCCTTCAGTGGAAGTTTTTGTAGTTGAACCTGGAAAAATGAGAAACTTGGTTTGGCAATATCGTTTGGAAGCTAAAGAAAAAAAAGTTCAGAATTTAGGCTACAGAACTTTGGGGATTCCTATTCCTTTATTCAAAGTTAAAGGAATTGCTTATTGCGTTAGTCAGCTTGATCAAGAAATTCCAGACTTAAAATAACGCTCTTGTGTCACTTTCGGAAGAGTGAAAGCTGAAACCCTTATTCGGAAAAGGCTTGGTAATTTGTCCTTGAGTCTCTGGCAAGATGTAATCACCACCGCCTTAGTTGGCACAGAGAGACGAACTCTCACCCTTACTCCAG
>CAKZMA010001257.1 GCA_937127375.1 uncultured Coleofasciculus sp.
AGATACGAGGTAAGCTATCGTCAAATTCATGCTTTTCTTCTAACCAGATACGGCGGATTTCACTAAGTTCCTCTGGAGTAATCAGAGTAATATCACGCATCTCTGGGGGCGCGGTATTTCGGACATGGGTTTGGGCTTCTAAGACGCGCCTTAACCAATGTTCCCGCCAGTATTTCGTATAGGGACCATGAATCGGTTTAACAGAGATTTCACCATCAACATTGCGTTCAAAGAGTTCGACTTTACCGTAAATACGGCGGAAGTCTCTCTTATCGTGATCGTCTTTAATATCCAAATCATTGCGAATATCAAGGAGAGGCTGCATCCACTCTTTTTCCTCATCATTTTGGATCATCGCCTCCATCGACTTATCTTTATTAACCATGGTGCAAACCCAACAACCAAACCGGGAATCCCCACAGCTAGGGGTTGAGGTATCAATAACCAAGGGACATTCATTATCGGCTGTTGCCCCCCGATACATGGAGAATAAGTCTTTGTTGTTATTACCCCAGGGATTTTGCCACTGCATCAAATAAAGCCAAACTTCATCAGTTCGCCAATCTTCAATGGGAAGGTAAATAAGAGAGTTAGGACGACTGGGATTTGTATTTAAGCGATCGCGCACTCGCCACTCTCTATGTTTAGCCATATTTGCCGCCCGTTTGACACTTTCAGCTTTGCGAGTTCCCAAAACCAGAATCACCTCACCGTTCGTTCTAATCACTTCGCGGATGAAAGAGTCAGCCGGTTTAATTTTTAAGCGTTCCGTACACCATCTAAATCGATTTCTGGGGGCGGGATAGCCTTTGCCAATTAAACAAACCCAAAATGTATCTTGAATAGCCGGATACGTGAGATGAGGTTGGATCGGCATTCCTTGCTTTTGGGCAGCTATCTTCATTCGATCTAAAGATTTACGTACCCAAGCTGTAACAATAGGATTTTCTACTAGCGTGTCATTAGTAATAACATGAATTGTTTTCGTGCGTTTTTCGGGGGGTAGGGCTGCGATCGCATTCCATACTAGCTGCAATACAACTGTACTATCTTTACCCCCTGACCAGCCAATAACAAATGGTATATTATCCTCGCAATATAACGTTTGTATTTCTTGAGTGAGTTGTTCTATGTCTTCCACTAACTCAGCCACAGTACGTGGTGGGAAGAGTGACATCTGTTGGTTATCTGTCATACCTGAAATCTCGTTAATACTACTGTGATTGATGACTGATTAGGTTACAAACTTAGTTTGGCGATGCCATTGAAGTGCCTCAAGTCGGGGAAAGTATTCCTCAGAACTGGGCAGTAATATAGTTTCGCCATGAAAATCCTTCATCGGTCTACTATGTGGTGATTCTTCTTGTAAGTCATTAGCGATTATAATTTTGTAGTTGTCATCTAGACAAAACCAACCATGGTCAAATGCCCAATGATGATTCTTGCAGAGTGATAATCCATTGTCTATTTGACTATCATAAAACTCGGAGAAAGGTTTAATATGTGCGCCATCTACTATGTTTTGAGTAAGGGTACGAGTTATTTTTAGTCTACAGAAGGCACATCTATAGTCATAGATATGCACTACAGTCTTTCGGAATATAGAATCTCTAAATAGAGACTTTTTCAAATAAAACTTTGGTCGTTTTTCCGATTGGGTAGGACGGCTGGCTTGTTCAACTTCCTCGTCTTGACTACTATCTTGAAACGCTTGATTAATTTTGAGAATTTCCTCTAATGCTTTTCCTTGGGATGAAAACCAAGCGGCAACAAGGGCATCAACTAATTCTTGTCGATGATTCTGGTCTTGGATTAACTCAAAAAGTTGATCATCTAGATAGGCATAATCAACATCACGTCTTAACGTGTTGATTGTTTGCGGACGACCTCCATCGTAAGCAGCACTAAATTGCAGATGCCAAAATTTACCTTCGCTATTCTTTAAATGAAAGAATGGTAAAGCAAAATCACTATTTTTAAACGCTTCAGTGTTCAGCAAACTCCAATATCGTTTAAACGTATCAATTAATTCCTCTGAAATGACAACCTTATTCTCTTTGATTAATCCTTGGGCAATTAAATCAATGACAGACAACAACAGTACAGGTTGATTTAGGGCTTTGCCTCCTCGTCGCTTATTCTTATATACATTGATTTTAGGGAAGCAATCGCAGTAGAAAGCAAGCGTTCGCCGAGTTTCTGATTGCTGTCCTTGACTCATCTCTGCCTCCTGACTCAATCATTTGTCTCTGATCACCTTTTTTCGTCCGTAGCTAAAACGAATTAACCTGGACTAAGTTAAGTTAGATGTAAATAGTGGTGATCATTTTAATTTCATCCAATCTTCTAACTCCGTCCAAATCTTGCCACTACAAGCGATATAACCAACTTGTTCATTGGTTCTAGCATCCAAAACTTGCCCACCTGTCCAGT
>CAKZMA010001258.1 GCA_937127375.1 uncultured Coleofasciculus sp.
TAAAACAGAATGGTTTAGTTTTGATAGAATTTACCCTCGATATTATCTAACTTTTCCTCAATTTCAAAATGGTTGAGTTGTTCCCAGGCATCCGCGATCGCCAGAATTTCGCCAATTACGGAATGGGTATTTTGGGAGGGCAAAATATCAGACATTTGCCAAATGCCTTGATCGAGAACCGTATCCTCCAACATGATAATGTTGTGTTCAAGTTCTCTTCTAGCATCTTGGAGTAATTGACTGAGCCGTTTGGCATTGCGTTTTTTGGCTTTGAGTTGTTGACGAGTAAGTAACATAGTGATTTAGAAGGAGTCGTAATCGACTACCGATAAGGGATTCAACTGCCACTAAAATAGGGTCAGTATTTATGATTTTCTTAGCCTGTGCCAACCGATCAGGATAATTTCTGGATAAGCTGGGGGAACCTGTTCCAGATCTAGCATGCTACCTCTGGAACCCATGTAGAGACGTAGCATGCTACGTCTCGACATCCGGCAGTCTTGATATCATAGAGTTGGAAATCGGTTTAATCTAAAATATTGACAAAATAAATAATGTGTGCTAAAGCATCTAAGCAGGTACATCAGTTCAAGGCATTCTGCTCAAAAACAAAATTCGGCGGATTATTTCCTGATAAAAGCGATAATTTCACAATTCATCATTTAGATTAATGCCAGGGTTATTGAGTTTAGATAGAATTGTTAAAAATTTAGAAACCCACGACAATTCAACGCGGATAAAAAAGTTAATGGTTTATACCTGCCAGAGTCAGTGGGAAAACGAGTTGTCAATTCTAAATCAGTATGCGTTCTCTGATTTAATCCAACAACTTCGCGCCTCCCATTTCAGTCTGGAGCAGCTTCGTTCAAGGCTTTATAGCTTTGCGGAAACCTTGAACCGCCAAGCTGAATATTTAGTCGTGGCGGATACGATTATTCATCAATTAGAACCCCTCTATGACGAACCGGAAGAGTTAACTCAAGTCGTCGCGGTTAAATCCCCGCCTAAAGCTTCAACTAAACCCCCATGGATTGTCTTAGAAACCGCCAGTGAACTGGAAGCAGATAGTAATATTCTGCGAATCAAAAAACTGATGCTTTATGTCAGTAAAAATCACTGGGAAACCGACTCGCAGATTCTCGAACAATTAAATTTGGCGGATTTAATTCAAGATTTAAGAGAATCTTACCCTAGCATCAAGAAACTCAGTGCAGCACTCAAGCAACAAGTGCAAACCCTTAACCGACAGGCAGACTATATTGTTGTGGCAAAAACGATTCTCAAGGCGTTGCAAAAACTCTATACTGATGATTCAGAAATTACCAGTGTCAAAGCCGTAAAAGCCGCGCGATCGCAGCCGCCAGCACCACCACCGACAAGGTTCCCCCCACAGGCAAATACAGGGAATAGGAATACGCGAAAACAGGCAGAAAAAGACAACCAGAAAAAATTCCCCAATCATCAATCACCACTTGTTCAAGGTCAGGAAATTCGACAAAGTGCAACTCAGGCTTCAACGTCAAACTCATGCCCGTATGACCCGTTTGAGTTGCGTTTAAATGTAATGAAATATACAACTCCATTGCGGGCAAAACTATTAATTTTTTCTCTACTCTATCATCCGATAAAAAAAACGCAACATGATTGGTTATTGATGAAAGCCAAGCCCCTAGACGATTTGTTATTTGAACTGTTCTCAACTTGTGCCACGCTTGAGGAACTCGAAGCCAAGCTTTACCAGACAGCACAAGCCCTAGAAGACGCCGATGAAAACACTCAAGCCGCTGGCGCGATCGCACAATCAATGAAACGATTCTATGAACGTTAAAGAACTCCTACACCGCTATGAAGCGGGAGAAACCAAGTTTACTGGCATCAGTCTCAGCGGTGTCAATTTGTTTGGTGCAGACTTAATTGGCATTGTTCTCAATGGTGCTGATTTGCATGGCGCTACGCTAATTTTTGCCTACCTGAGTCGCGCTAACTTCCGGAAAGCGAATTTAGTGGGGACACGGTTAAGTGGCGCGAATTTAAATCAGGCGTGGCTGAGTGGGGTTAATTTAAGTAATGCCGATTTACATGGGGCAAGTTTGCAAAGTGCTGACTTAAGAAGCGCCAATTTGACATTAGCTAGTTTGCTCGATGCTAACTTAATGGATGCTGATTTGCGGGGGGCAAATTTAAGTGGGGCTGATTTAACTGGGGCGTGTTTGCGCGGGGCGAATTTGCGAGAAGAAAAGCGGATGTATACTGCCAAGCTGCGGGGCGCTATCTTGCAGAAGGTAGATTTACAAGGGGCAGATTTGCGGGGGGCTGATTTATTGAAAGTGAACTTAAGGGGTGCTAATTTAAGGGAAACGAATTTGCGGGAAGCGGATTTACGGGGGGCAAATTTGAGTGACGCCAATTTGAGTTCGGCATTTTTGACAGAAGTGAATTTGATGGGGGCGAATTTGCGTGGCGCTATTCTGAAGAATGTCAAATTGGAACGGGCAATTTTAAGTGAGGCAGATTTAACGGGCGTGAATTTACAGGGGGCTGTAATGCCAGATGTCAGGTTAAGTAAAGCCCAAGTAAGTCGGGGAAATCTGAGTTTTGCGCGATTGAATCGGGCAGATTTGAGTCGGACAAATTTACGGGAAGCGAATTTGAGTGAGTCGGATTTAATTGAGGCATATTTGGCACGAACAAACCTGATGGGGGCGAATTTGAGCAATGCTAATCTGACACGGGCAGAATTGAGTACCACGAATTTAATGGGGGCAAATTTGCAGGGGGCGACAATGCCTGATGGTAGGATTCATGACACAGATTGACACAGATTGAATGGCATAGACAGAACAGTGAATAGTGAGGCACACAGATTAACACAGACAAGTAAATAATCTCTCCAACAATCGAATCATCTTTATCCTCCTTTGCCAACAGAACTAACGCCTCTGTGAAATCAGTGTTACCCGCCTCTAACCCTTCACCCCTACCATTCGCCCAAATCTGAGAAATCAGTGTTACTCGCCTCCCACCCTTCACCCCTACTAGATTATGATTGGATAATGACTCTTTGTGTACTGGCTACATCTATGAAACGGCTATTAGAACAACTGGATGCGATCGCGGCAATTGTCGATACGGTTAATCCATCCCAGATAGAACATGACCCTCAAGGTGTAGCCAATCGTTATCGGTTGTATGCTAGTAGCTACGACCCTCTCTTACGGGTAAAGACGCTGCGTGATCGCTTAATGGCTGAAATTTGCCAGGGGAAGCCTGTCAATGGCTATCTGAGTGCTGACTATGGCTATGGTAAGACGGCAACCCTGGTTTATTTGTGGCATCAGTGTCAGCAACATCAGATAGTTGCGGTGCCACCGTTCAAGTTTCAGGAATTGGACAACTTGATGGTTGCCACCTATGGTTGGATTAAGACTTGTGTGCCACCTGAACGTATTCCAGAAATTGAGGCATTGTACGTTAAATATGGCAAACAGTCTCGGGCATCGCAAGCCGCAGAACTAGCCCGGAAGTACAGGCTATCTGAAGACAAAGCCCTGAAAATTGTTCAAGAGTTAAAGACTGATATTACAAATACCGATAGTGTGTTGAGTTTTTGGCAAGAGACTGTTCCGATTCTTCAGCAAGGGGGAATGAAAGGGTTGGCTATATTCGCTGATGAAAGTCAAGAGTTTTTGCGAACAGAAGAAGGTTCGAGCGCCCGAATTCAGATTTTGAGTAATTTAGTTAAAGGGATGCGAGCGTTAGGAAATACGCCTGTCGCGTTAATTTTTAGTATGCCGACAGATCCCACGGAATCGGCGATTGAGGAACAAGCGGGTGATATTATCCACCGGATGAAGCAGCAGCACGTTTTTCTTAGACTCGCAGATGCTTATAGTTCTGAGTTTCCTGAGCAACTTTGGCATTCGTTGTGTGATAAGTTTTTGGATGATGGGTTAAAGCCTGAACAAGTTGCACATCCGGCGACAATTGAGAGTTTAGGACAGTTGTGCGATCGCAAAGATTTCAGTAATGGTCCGCGCACGGTTATTGAAGTCTATAAACGCTTAGTTGGTTTTGTCCGAGATGATAATCGTCCTTACACTCCCCTAGATTTAATTAATGATTATTTAGCCGGACGAGTGCAGTTTTATGGGGCGAATCAACACCGAATTAATCATGCGATTAACACGTTAGAACAGCTAGAACCTGTGCAAAGGCATTCTCAAGGACGAGAAGTGATTAGGCTTCTGGCTATTTTCCCGGCGGGCGTTTCTGAATCGGTGGCGCAGGAATTTGGACTGAAAACCAGTCTCAGGGAATTAGCCGATGATGATCAGTTGTATGGTGTACATATTATCCAACTTAGCCACAATCGCTATGCCTTGGTAGCTTTAAGTCAGCCGAATACTCCCACCGTTGTTGATAAAATCTTGAATCGGTTTCGCCAGCGTTGGTTTCGGGATTGGCATGATGGGCAAAAAGAAGAAATGGCTGCCAAGATTTTCCGTTCCGATATTCTATCTTTGCTATTTCCGGTTAAGCGAGCCGGTCAAAAAGGGAATTGGAATTGGCGCTATCCTCAAGCCTGGAACGTGGATCGATTTGGCTCCTATACTTTTCTCAACGGTGCGCCAGAACGATATAATCCGGAATTTCCTAACCGTTCTTTAGTCATTAGTGTCGGCAATCTCGATTCCGGCTTAATGAGATTTATTCCGCCTGAATACAGTCATTTAGATTGGCGATTTTATCTAACTTATGACCGGAAAGCACCTGAAGTTAAGCCAAAAATAACCGCGATCACGGGAACGGGTCAGGTTGATTTTCATATTCAGCTCAGTCGCCGTTTTGAAGGGGGATATCCCACGGTTTTTGGTTTATTGAAAAAAGTTATCCCGGCGGAACAGTGTTCCGCTTGTACGCTTCTTACTCTCTCTGATTATATTCAAGATTGGCTCCTGCATAATCCGGAAGTGAGTAAGGCAGATAGGGCGAGATTGGAACACCATCGTCAAGAATGTCATCAGTATGCTCTGCGATTGTTATTTCCAGAGGTTCGACCTGATAGTTGGACGATTGAGGGTCTAGAGAAGGTGAAAGGTGCGGAAACGAAACTAATTGAGTCAGTGTTTTATCAGAAATGTCAAGCTCTCTTTCCTAAGTATCAGTCTTTCTACAACAACTTGCGTCCAAGCTTGCTTAAATATAAATTGACGCTGGAGAAAGTGCCTCTGGCTGTTCGTCGGGGGCGTCAGTTGTATCAAGTTACCAAAGCAGATTTTGAACGGTTATTTGAGACGACGGGTTCAGGATTGCCGAGTGTTTTGGCAATTTTTCAGAAGCATGGTTTGATTGCTGATTATAAGATTGCTAGCAAGAAGGGAGAAATTTCTCAAGTCCAATTTACGTCACATTCTCTGGAAGAATTTATTGTCCAAGCCTTGAAGTTAACCGGAAGAACCCAAGTCATTGAGACGCGACAAGGACAAGACGATAGTAAAGTATTAGACTATCGAGAATTATGGCAAGATGTGAAGCGGCTGGGCTATCTTCAAGACGAGTTTGAGGAAGCGATTGAATGGTTACGACTGCGACGCTATATTGAGTGGGAGCGACAAAAGGGGATTATTCGTCAAGCTGTAGCGGAACTAGAACCTGATGATTTAAGGGGTCAGTTAAATGAACTTCGCTACCGGGTTTCTGAGTGGCGAGGCGCTTTTGATGAGGTGATGCTTCATGACGTTGAACAAGGTTTAGATGAAGCGGACAAAACTCTGAGTTGGGTAATTGATTCATTGGCAAAAGACGATGATACGGCACAATTAAATCTTTTTGAATCAACTGGATTTGAGTTAGGGAATCCACCATCTATATCCGATGACAAAGTGGGGGATTTGGGGGAAGCAACGGTAGTTCTCGATCAACTTCAGAGAACGATACAAGGAATGGGTGAGCAAGTTGAAGAATTTCGCCAGGAGAAACGCTCGGCGCTTGAGCAAGAACTGGGTGAGATGAAACGGCGGTTAGAAAATTTGACCGGAGAGTTGATAAACTCTAAAGTAAGTCAGCTTATTATTGGCAATAGTGGTCTAGAATCCTGCCTTAATGATTACCGGACGACTTTGGAACGGCAAGTTAAACAGCTCGATAAAGATTGCCAGAAAACCAGTCATTCGATTGGTTTAGAGGACGGTAATATTTTAAGCTTATATCGCCAAAGAGAGCAGTGTTATCAGTCGTTGAGGAGTTACGAAAATAGAAAAAGAACACTTCAGGATTTGGTGGCGGGTTTGGAACAGTGGCGAATTATTTTGACTCGCGCTGAGGTGTTGCGAGAGAATTTGGTTAATGACTCGGAAAAGCTAAGGCGTTATGATGATGAATTTGTTGACCGAGTGGTTACCTATTTTGCGACTCACAAAATAGAGGGGTTTAAGGAGTATGATCAGTTACAGCGCCCTTTAGTTGAACTTGAACAAGAGCTTTTACGAGATCGGCGATCGCGGCGGGAAGCTTTCGAGAAACTTCTTAGCCAATATGAAGCTCTGTTGGCGCGGATTGCAGACAATGAATCTTGTCTCAGTCGTCTCTGTCGGTTTGATGATGAAGACGAGAATGGTTCTTACCAAACCCTGAGACAGGTGTTTTTAGATAAGCTGAATAATTGGTGCGATCGCAAAATTTACCAATGGGAAAAGCTGGAACAGGATTTATCGTTTCTGGCTCAAGAACGTAATCAAGATGTGCAAGACTTATTGAGTCAAGTTAGTGGTTTGAAATGTAGCTTAGATGAACGGGCAAAGGAATTATATGAATTAATAGAAGCTGGAGGAGTCGGAGAGGAACAAATCAGGCAACTGCAAGCTATTGCTGAAGCAGAAAAGGACTTGCAGGCGGAATGGGGGAAACTTGAGTTTGACAAAGATGAGAATCTTCAGGCGGAGGAGAGACAGCTTTTAGAGGCGATTGACTCTTTGGGTGATGAAGTCTCGATTGGTAAACTTCGGCAACAGATTTCAGCGGATGAGAAGCTGTGGAAACAGTTGAAGTTCTTGTATCAGAAGGGACATCTAGAGATTACTTTGCACCGCAGAAATTTTAAGCCCTGAACTAAAGTTCGGGCTAAAAGCTCAAGTCAGCTTGAGCTGACTGGATATGGATTTTAGTCCACCAAGCTTGGACTTGAGCAAATCGCTGTGAAACTAAGCTCGGTTTGGAGTTGCGTAAATACCTGCATCGCTTACTACAAAACCCTAAAATCAGTGCCATTTACGTTAAGATGGAGACAGTACCTTTTTTTAGGTCATCGCGATCGCTATGATAACCACAGAACAAGTTCGCTGGACTGTTGGTGATTTAGAACTCTTTCCAGAAGACGGAAAACGGTATGAAATCATTGATGGAGAACTGATTGTGACGAGAGCGCCTCATTGGAAACATCAGGAGGTTACCGGAAATGTGTATGCTCAGTTACAGACTTGGTCGCGTCAGACAGGTTTAGGAAGAGCCGCGATCGCTCCGGGTATTATTTTCTCAGCTACTGATAGTGTCATCCCTGATGTAGTTTGGGCAAGTAATCAGCGATTAGAGGAATGCTTAGATGAGTCGGGACACTTAACTGATGCGCCTGAGTTGATTGTTGAAGTGCTATCAAAAGGGAGTAAAGATAGACAACGGGATTTAGAGTTAAAGCTCAAACTTTATTCCACCCAGGGAGTCCAAGAGTATTGGATTCTCGATCGCCAGAAGCAAGAAATTAAAGTTTATCGGCGTGAACAGGCGATGCTGAAATTAGTAGTAACATTGTTTGCTCAAGATGTACTAACAACTCCGCTTCTTCCTGGGTTTAGTGGTATAGTAGGAGAACTATTTAACTAAACAAGTGTAGGTGAGAGTTATGCCCAAATTTATTCCAAAAAATTACTCAGTAATGGATGTTTAATAAAAGGCTTAAAGGTTAGAGTTTACTAATGCGCCCAGGATGTGAAGAAAACTGTTATGTCTAAAATCATTCCAATTTTTCACTTACCCAAGGAGTATCCAGAGGACATGAGGATACTGGCAAAAGGGCTGGTTGCCAATAATGGTCAAACCTTAAAGACAACTTTGTCTTGGTTGGAAGGGAAGCTGGTTACTCATAAAGCGTATAGAGGTAAACCAGCAGGAACACCAATGTCTGGTACGACGATTAAAAATTATTTAACGGGTTTTTACGTTTTAGATCTCTTCAAAGCGGATGGTAAGCTCTATTCAGAAACAATTCCTCGCCCAAGAGCCTCAGTTTCTGTTAATGCTAAGATAGAGGTCAGTAAACCGCTAGAAATTGTTTTGCAAAATTCCTCTGTTGAAGTATTTGAAGAAAACTTTACTCGGACTTGTTCTCAGTATTCCCAGGTGGTCATAGATTATAAATCTAATCGCTGGTCACTTCAAGAAAAATACCACATTAACGATAATTGCCCCCCTGCTCAACTTAAGGAATTGCTGACAAAATACTGCGAATATAGCTACGTTGGTCATCCTGGTGTGGGTTATCTCGAAATATTCTATAATGAGAAAATCCAAATTGATAACTATTTGAATCTTTTTGATTTTATTGTTGAAAATTATGGTGATGTGGCAGAGAAAAGCCTCGGATTAATTCCGCTTGCTAATATACTCAATCATCTTCGGCAAGTATCAGATTATACGGATGAAGATTTCAATAAACATTTGATTCAGTTACAACTGACTCATCGAATTGAATTAAGGACGACTAAATCCCAGTTAGCTCGTAATATGGGAATTGATTTGGTTGATATCCGAGGCGTTAAGTATGGATTTATTAAAATTTTAGAATCGGCTATTGCAGTTTAACTATGCCCTACCAAGACGTTAATAGAAAACCTATAGCAGCTGCCCAAAATCCTTATGTTGTTTCCGGTGCGGCTGCATCAGTAGTCGATCAGGAGTACAGTCCAAGACTTGTCCGAACAAAATTTATTAATGACCTCCTTGATGAAGTTCAACAATCTATCAAAATCCGCAGACCCATTAAGCTATTTTTTGTGGGAGAGTATGGATATGGGAAAACAACGTTACTCAATTTGATCGCCCAAGAATTTAATCATAACGATGGGGTGTGTGTGCCAATTAAGTTTCAAGAAATAGTCACGCCAGTTGCAGCATCCAGCCAGCCAGAAAAACACTTTGAAAGTCTTTTAGGCGCTATTTTGCTTAAGTTATACAATGTTTTGCTTCGGGAAGGTCTTTTAACAAAATCAGACAAAAAAATATTTGAAAAAACAGAGTACATAAATCTCTTCGATGTTTTTTTTGAACTTCTTCAACATACCCAAAAAGTATATATTTTAATTGCTTTTGATGAAGTTGAGGCACTGTTTTCAAATCTCAGTATAGAACCTTCATATTTCCTGAGTTTTTTGCATAGTTTGTCAGAAAAATTTTCCCCAAGACCAGGTTGGGCATTATGTGTCAGTGTAACGGAAGAATACTATGCCCAAATTATTTCAGAAGCTCGTCAGTTACAAGAAGCTAGGTTTAATTTTAAAATCCTCAAATCTCTGCGCCCACAAGAAGTAAAAGAGTATATAGAAACAAAAAATAGTTCTGTAACTTTAATGACGGATAATAAGGTTTATCCTTTTGAAGAGGACGTTATTGACTTTGTGGCAGTCGTGTCTGGAGGAATTCCCCGATTTGTAGAAACGATCTGCCAGTTGATTTGGGCTGAAGCTGAATTATCCCATACATCTGTTAGTCTGGAAACGGCTCGAAGAATTTTTAGTAATAGTTATCGGGTTTATGCAGAGGCGTATTTTTCAGAATTACGGAGTAGTTATGCTCTGTCTGAGGAAGCAGAGGCTTTTCTGAATATTCTGTTTTTTAGTGGTGAGAGAAGACAGTCTATTAAAGACCTTCTGCGTTGGAAAGATGTTTGTCAGATTACCTATTTTGATGGACTAGCCGATCCGCAAGCTAAATATAGGTTAAAGAAAGCCAGTAAAGAACTCAGAAGTAAACATAATTTTGCTCAATATATTGATGTTTTTGGTCAAAATCCTTATCGGTATACTCTTACCAATTTGGTGTTTAAGGATATATTCAAAAATCGGGAAAGACTTTAACCGCAGCTCTCTATGTCAGCAGAAAACTTTGAACAAAATCATTCGTTTATTAATTCTAAGTATGTTGCCGATGAAATTCATCAACTCCAAAGAACGTTAGAGACAATTGTGCAACCGTACCAAAGACCAATTGCTTCTATTTTACCCGAAGAAAGACGACTGGAAAATTCTTTGTTATTTGACGATACGGATATCGAAGATTGCTATGATAGGTTTTCGAGTTGGGAAGGTTCTTTATCAAAGCAAAAAGTTAGATACTGGCTTGATCAATTTGAAACTAATCTTGACAAAAACATAGCCTATTTACTACTCAGTAAGTTTCAGTTTTTCTCAAAAAATGATATTGAAGCTGCTACACAAAGTTTGCAATCCCAGCTCATTAATCTTTTGATTGACCGCGAACATCTAAGACAAGCATTTTATTCAGATCCGAAAGCACCTATTAAAAAGGAGGCTGAGTTGCAAAAGTGGCTGCGAAATAAAGTTATCCGATATGCAAGATTGCCTTCTCCTCCAAATACATCTGTTGAAAGCCAAGATAGACTTTGGGGAACCTATGAAAGGTCTGCTCTAACTGGAACTAGCTCCCCTGACGGGAAAAAACTTAGACCATTGAAAGAATACTTTGAATCTACTTCTGGCAACCCGGAAACTTCAGTATTTGTCTTTATGGACTACACTAATGGTTCTGGGAATCAACTCGGTAAATGTATTCAACAAATTAATAAGTTAATTACAGATTATCCGATATGGAAAGATTCAATTTTTATTTTCATGTACATTGTTCAGTCAGAATCATTTTCCCTTGGGACTATAAAATCTGCTCCTGCCAATAGTCAAACGCTTTTTTATGATAGAATGCTTTATTACAAAGATCCAGAAATTATGGAGCTTATGGCAGCGCATCAAATTACTGAAGCTGAATATGATGCCTTTATTGAAAAATACTGCTTGCGTTCATCTGGAAAACCTGCCGTAGGATATCGTCAATCAGGTTCCTTGACTTGTCACCACTATAGCTGTCCTAATAATACATTACCCTTTTTTCATAAACCGGCTAAAAATTGGACACCATTATTTAGGAATAGTCAAACTCCAAGTGCAACTTCTTATAAACGCAAATGAATTAACCGTTAGAATCAAACATAATCCGCAGGTCGTCGCAAAATCTTAAACGGATTAGCCGACTTGACCTCAAAACTAGGATATCGCTCTTGAGCCACCTCTACAGCACGTTGCCAGTCAGGATGCTGATCCGTCCAAAGGGGATGACGGATCATCAAAACCCGCGATCGCACTCTCCCTTTTCCCTGACGAACATATCCCTGCAAACTGCCAAATGACTCGGAAGTACGATACCCCAAACTCCTGATAATTCTAGGAATTGAAGCATTTTCCCCCTCCAGAAGATTGAGCCAAGGATTTCTTAGTTCATGCCAAGCCGAACTCAGATCAACCCGATTAGCGGATGATAAAGCAATTCTCGCCATATCCAAAGCCAATCGCCAATCGAGCAAACCATGATAGGGAAGATTGCTAAAATCCCGTAGACAGAGATTACAGGACGTATCACATTTGCTACCGTGAGGTTGTAAGCCCTGGGGATCAAGCTTAGAATCGATCCATTCCCAAGCAATCCCATCCTGATTTGTTGGTTGTGCCAAATTCATTAAAGCCGCAAACTCTTGGGGTTGCGCTAACAATTGACAATAACCTGCACCATTTTCCAGTTGATCGCACAAGAACGCTTGACCAATGGGCTGATCATCCTCACCCGGAAGGGAACGAAATCCCGCCTGTAGTTCCAATGCATCCACATCTAAACGATAACCCGCCGCAATCCGTAACCAAAAGGCAAAGGAGTACCAAGCCGCCCGTCCTGCTACAGTGGTTGGGTCAGCAAAGACTCCTGGAGACCATTGCCCAATATTAACCAGTAAAACATCTGTCTGACGCCGTGAAATTAAAGCAATTCGGTGACAATTTCCTGATGCTGCAACCGCGCCGTCTTCCTCCTCGGTGGCTCTAAGTTTAACTGCATAGGCTCCCGGCTTGGGGACTTTACCGTAAATTTTTACACTCGTGTAAAAGTCAAACCCACCGTTACCCCCATTATCATTCACCGAGAGAATGCGATCGCTCAAATTCATCACGGTACAGTTACCAACCGTCGCCGAATCGGCATTTTCCGTCTGAATACTCAGAGACGGACGAGTTGAGCGCGGTTGCCATTCAAATTGTCCCTCAAAATCCTCTGGCTCTAAATCGGTGAAAAATCCCTTTGGTTCCCGTACATCCAAGGGTTTGAGTGAGGGTTGAGCATAATTACAAACCGGACAAGTCTGCTTCTGTGGCTCTTGACTACCCGGTAAAGGGTCTGATAAAGAGGGTAGAGGAACGACGGCTTGACAATGTTCACAGAGTCCAATTGGGTGAGGATTGCCCTCAGGCAGGGGCGGATACAGTCCGGGTTCAGAACGGATGATTCCCCCTGCGGGCTTGAGTGAGACAACGCCCACAGCCGTATGCACCGCCTTATCCTTGACCGTTTGCGAACCCGGGGCAAATTGACTCAGCGCCACATCTAAATTGCGGTCAATCACGCCATCGCTGGGGGGCCATTGGGATGAACGATGGGGGAAGCGAGTATATAAGGCTCTGACGCGAGTGGGAAAGCCAAACATCGGCAACAACCCTGCATTCGCCAAACGCTCACTCAAGGCATCCTGGGTATAGGAGTCATCCTCGACAATTTCACGGATTTCCCGAATCAGGCGATCGCGTAAATACTCTAGCATTTCTATCTCAAACCCTTCACCCCCAGAACCCGCCCAAGGGGTTTCTCGGCTCAGTGCTTGCATAATCGAGCGAATCGTGGCTTCCTGGTTCGGATCGTGCAACCATTCAGCGATATCTGATTCATAATCCTGCCACTGCTCAATCGTGCCAAACTCCCCATGAACATTATCGCCCTTACTTTCCTGGGCTAAACTCGTTGTATCGGCAAACCCTTGGCGCAACACTTCCTTAATCAGCACTCGCTTAAAAATAGCCTCTCGTCGCATATCCACATAAGGGGGAGGTGGCGAATCTCCCGTCATGCTTTCTGGTCGCTGATAATAGAAATCATCATGACTCCTTCCCCGACAAAACGTCACCGCCAAGGAAACCCCACTAGCACGTCTTCCCGCACGTCCCACCCGTTGCTGATAGTTAAACCGTCGCGGTGGCATATTTGCCATCATCACCGCATTGAGAGCGCCAATATCGACACCGGCTTCCATAGTGGTGGTGACACTCAACAGGTCAACCCCGTAGACTTTTTTCTTGGGTAACTCCTGGGAAACAAACACCTCTTGAAACCAACGCTGTCGCTTCGGGCGCTCTTCGCTATTGGTTTGACCGGTTAACTCTTCACAGTTCATCCGAAAACAGGTAGCATCGGCTCTGTCTGTTAGTTCTGTGTAATAATCAAAATCTGTAGTCATTGGGTCAGGAACCACAGAAATAGCGGGTTCGCCCTGCTTATACTTACTGTTACACTCTGGGCAATTGCCAACATTGTGTAGGAAGAAGCCATTGCACTGGGGACAACGGTAGCCCGTGAGCGGATTCTCTGGAGTCGGCACAATCGTTAAGTTATCAGGATTTAGCACCAATCCACTCGCTGAGGTAATGGCTGCACCTGATTGTTTGAGTTGCTGTTGGATCTCCATATCATCCAGTCCACAACTTTTGATGTAATTGAGAATAGAACGGCGCAGCTTTTCCTCACTTCCAGGAATAAAGGTAGGGTAGGGCATATAACAATGCTGACGCTTAACGCCCAACTGACGAATGACAGCTTCAGTGACATCAATTATCTTTGGTGATGGATTATTATAGGGTCGATAGCTAACCCAGCCTTGACCCAACCCTTCTAGGGTTCTGGCGATGTGGGGGAAGAGGGCATAAATAACTTCCTCAACTAAAAGGGCTTCCATGCGCGGGATATGATCGCGCTGTCTTTCTGTGGGATTGACTAAGGGTTGAGGAACGTCATTACTCCAGTCATAGCAGTTGAACCAATCATCCCAGTATCCCTCAGATGACTTATATTTCTTGGCTTTGAACGCAGAACCACCGGGACAAATTCCCTGCTGCACCAACGCATCGCGAATGGTTCCCCGCAGGTTTGCCAAGGGAACCCGCCCGGGATAAAGTTGGAGTAGTTCCTCCCAGACTCGACGAGCGGATTGATTGACAGGAGGCATACCCATGCACCATGCCATCGCCTCACTGATTAAATTCGCATTTGCTGTAGCAAATCTGATTTGCCCGATCGCATCTTCGGCTTGGGGCGGTTGGGTGACGTCAGCGTGTAAGCGTGGGTTCAATGTTTGTAGGGTTGATAGGCTGGGACTGGTGGGATTGAATACAAAGATTTGCCGTAGATACGCCACCAAATCACTCCAATACTGCCGAAAGGCTTGAATCATCGCCAGACGTGCCATATCGCGGTAATGATCGCGCTCTATGCCTGCTGCTAGCTTGGCTGCATCTTGGCGACTATCGGAGAAAATCACCAGTTTTCGGGATGAGACACCTGCACCACTTGAACCCATTTCTCGCAACGTCGCACTTGCCAACACCTGACAGGCTTTTTGGAATCCAGTCCGATGACTCCGCAGAGGGGTTTTGAAGGTTCTGCGACGGCTGTAGTCTGCATCGCATCGAGGACATTTAGTTGGCATGGAAGACTGTTGCTCGGCTTTTTCCCCCATTACCTGATAAAGCCAACCTGGGATTTCATCGGGCTGACAAGGTGTCTTATCCATCCTCAGTAAACCGGTGATGCGATGGAGTTTGGCTTTAACCCATCTCCGTTTAATCTTGTCTACTGTCCACTCTAAGTCTTGGGGTTCTACTGTCTGATGATAGGGCAGAGACCAAAACACAGCATACTGTCCATATCGCTGTCCCAGATTCACTCGATCTGGCATATTTTCCAAGTCAGGCTGATCGGCTGTCAAGACAAAACCCTTGCCCACCGGATGCTTATAACCGCCCAGAAAAACATCGCCACAGACTTCACAGACAATGAAATCGAGAACCCGAGCACCGCAATCACAGGAAATTCGATGAGTATCGTGGATGGCGCCAACTGTCGGTTTTTGAGTCGAAGCCGCATCCAGACGAGCCTGACGCGCCTCACCTGTCAAAGTTGTACAGTCTGGATTGCAGCAAGCCCAGAGATTTTGTAAGTTATGGAAGAATAAATGTCCCCGCACAGGTTGAGGCGATCGCCCATTGCTTCCCACAGACATTCCCAATGCTAGCAATAAGCCTCTCATGGCATTAGACGCGATTGCGCTCCGCGCAGTGGCAAAGCCAATCGCATCCTCTAGAGAACTTGGTCCCGGAAATAACTGCCCATCTAAGTCCTGAATCTGGGTTGGTCGAACTGTTCTATTAACAGCTTGACAAGCATCCCGCAGTGCATCGGGGGCTTGAATCCGGGCTAAGGCTGCTCCTAATCGTTGCTTGGCACTCATCCCTCCTTGTCGAGGTTGTCCTAACTGAGTGGCTAACTGGCTGATTTGAGTGTCGCAGTTTTCTACATCCGGAGAACCTGCTAACCAATCTGGTTGCACGCTTTGGGCAAATTCTTCAAAGGCATGGCGATACGGTAACAGAAATGTCCGCGAACCGGCTACTGGCTCGATTTGTTCACCACTAATAAATTCAAATTGATCTCTGCCAAAAAATTCTCGCAGGAATCGTCTCCCTTCCGGGTTATCCTCCAAACTCGCTGTTGTTGTCAGAATTCGCAGCTTGGGTGAGTCGGGTGTTAAACCAAGGCGATAGAGCAATAAGCGGAGAATATAAGCTACCTCCGTTCCTGGCGTCCCTCGGTAAGCATGAAGTTCATCAATAATTAGGAAAAACTCTCGCTCTGGATGTCCGGGTTCAGCTAACCAGGCTTGAGTTTCCTCAAAAATACTGTCCTCAATACTCCGCATCATCATAATGTTGAGCATGGAGTAGTTAGTAATTAAAATATCTGGGGGAGTTTTCTGCATATCCCACCGCGACCACATTTCACCCCCATCGAGCCTAGGGAAATAGTATTGCAGTTCGCGATCGCGTTCAGGATCGTTTTGCAGTGCATTCAGTACATCTTGCCGCTGTTCCTGCATCTGGAGCAAGATTTGGCGTAATCGTTCCCGGTTTTGGTCTGTTTCGATTCCAGAAACCGGTGTTAATCCGGTATAGCGTCCAAAGGTAATCCGATTCCCCCCTCTGCGTCGATCAAGCCATTGATGAACGGTATCATCATCCAGTGCCATTCTCAACCTTCGCAGTTGATCTTCGACTAGAGCATTGAGAGGATAGAGGATAATCGCTCGCATAGCATGGGGGCGCTTGGTATGCGCCCATTGGGAAACACGTCCCTGAGATTTTGAATTCCACCAATATCGGTCAGACTTGGCTGTTTCCACCGCATCCCAGGTGGCAGATTCTCGTGCGAGTTGGGCAAAAAGGGGCAGCAAAAAACACTCTGTTTTGCCAGAACCTGTACCCGTAGTGACGACAATATCCCGATGGTTGCGGATGGCAGCATCAATACTCTGCCACTGATGGTGATAAAGCTCAATATTTGCTGGGAAGAGTTTTTTCGCTAATTCAGCTAAATCCCCATCCTCCGGACATTCTGAGGACAAACGCTGTGCAGCAGCAGCCAGATTTAATCCGGAGGAAGGATAAACCGGAACCGTCTCTACCAATGGGGGTTGACTCAATACTCCCCGACGATTAAGAATTGTATCTCGCTCTTGACTAAGAACCCGCGATCGCAGGGGAAAGGCACTTTTAATATACAGCCGATAAAGGCGGTCAAGCCGTTGATATGCTCCAATTAAATCATGCATTAGTTGTTACCTCATCCTCTTCCCAAGTTACCTGAAGTTTTTGGGTTAACTGCTGCACCAGTTCTCGCCCCACATTTTCATAAATTAGCCACAAGCTTTGCTCTGTTTTTTGATAATTTGGAAGTTGTCCAGATGCCAACACTAAGGCTCGTTCATACAGTTGGGGCCATCGTTGGCTGTACGGAATGGCTAAACGTGCTTTTACCCTATCGTAACGGGCAATGCAGGGTTGCTCACGATGCTGCAATGCCAGAAATCGCAAACCATACCAATCCCCCTGTCGCCAACTGTTGGTTGCGGCGTCATAAAAAAGAGTTAGACGAGAGCGATCGCCGCCATCTAAATCCCACATCTGGTACAGTCCCGTCTGTTGGGAAAACACGCATTCAGTAAAGTCATCACTCTCGAAGCGTTTCCAGTGATAGAGACTGGGTACAATTCCTGGTAGACTCCGCAGTCTTAATGTCCATTCTTTGAGTTCAGGTAAGATTTCAGCGAGTTGATTGGCGACGTTTCCTCTATTTTGGATTGATAAACCCAAGGACGTTTTTACCTGCTCAATTATGGGATTAATCTGGGTTGAATCGGTTAACTGAATTTGAAGACCATCCGGTGCATGACCTCTTGAGTGGTGAATCACATTAACCTGGGCGTACTGTTCTAAAATAGACAACAGGTGTCCAGTTTGTTGACCACAGAGGATAAATTTTTCTGTTTCCGACTGAGACTCAATTTGAACGAGACTTGTTGGTGCAGCCGACCAACGTCTTCCATCAACAGAAGACTCAATATGTCCTAACAGTTTGAGTCGCCGCAAAATGCGACCCGGGGTTTCTATTTCCAGCGCTTGACAAGCCTTTTTAAATAATTCCCACGTACCATTACCCGTAGCAGATAACCAGTATAGTAGTTGTTGATACCGTTGAGAAATGGCTTCAATATCGGGTATTTTCTGCTCCGTCGATGTTGGTATTATCTGGAAAGGATCGTCATTTCGGTCAGACTCAACGATTTTGTAGGGAATCGGATTCGTGTAATCATGAACATCATGAGCCGCACCAACCATCGGCTTAATTTCGTCATAGCTGAAGCTGGGTTTACCTTTAATCGGAGATTTAAAGAACGGTAGTGGCATTAAATAAGACTGCACCGATTCAGGTAAATCCCCCGGTTGAACCGTTTCTACCGCGATAAAAAAATAGAAGCCCTTAGGTTTAGCTCCTTTTTCAATTCGCACCAGTGGCACAAATTCACTCAAATCATGCTCTAAAACCTTTTCCGAAATTTTATCCACCAGTTGTTTAACATTGCCTCTGTACCTGAAACCAGCATACCATCGTTGAACATTTGTCATAGCCTTTTTAGCGTTTATATTAATCAAGTAATGGGCAGAATTATACTGCCACAAATGGAGTATTTATCTCCAATATTCATAAATTCCCGACGTTCGGGTTGGGAAAGTTCCAGACTGTTCCAGTCCAAAATTCTCACCAATCGCTCTGCTGACTCCTTCCCATAAGTGGCTCTAACTAAATACAATCCCGTTCCCGGTAAATCCAAGGATAGGGGTTGGTTCATTTTCTGCGATCGCGTCACGATGACTTGTTCATTCAGCAAGTTGCTCACCTCCAGTTCAACCCTTGGAGCAAAGCCAAAAACAGTCACTTGAGGACAATGTCCCGCCAACCATCCGCGTTGATTGGGAACCCGCAAACCACCAGAGAAGCTAATGGATAACCGAACCCTTGGCTGCAACGCATCTTTGAGGGTTTGGTTATCCATAAATACCCCATCATACGCTTGAGACGTAACCAAACATTGAGTCAGTTCTACCCAATTTGAATTCTCCGCAATCGGTTCAGGTTCACCACTCCATTCCAATAAACGCTCATCTCGCAAACGGTAAATATCGTTCAACAATTCCCGCTTACAAAGTAAGATAAAAGCTGTACCCAATGCTGGCGTTCCCCAAGACGCATAAACGCCGGAGTCGGGATTTTCGGCATCAGGAATCAGTAGCCAAAAATCACGAGCTGGAAGGATGAGTTGATCCAGTTCAGGCGGAGAAACCACTGAGCATCTGAGTCCCTGTTCTAAGTCATCCACCTTTAGCGGATTACCGATAGGTAAGTACCATCCGGGACGCTCCTCACTTAAAGTTTGAGTCCTGTTTTCATACTCAACCTGTACCGATTCTAATTGTCGCCCTCGTTGTTGCTTGGGATAAAGATAATAGTCAACTTGACCAAAGAAGGGGTCTTCTACGCGATACAGTCCAGCAAAAAGATTGCGACTCCAGGTACGACCAACCTTATTCGGTGTTGCGGGACTCCCTTGAACTTGCCACTGCTGATACACCTCATGAATGACTTCGGCAACGATTTCCGTCCGTTGTTTATTTTCCATCACTAATTCCTGTAAATGATGGGAAAGGGGTTCACGACGAATCTGAGTCAACAATGTCTGAGCATCCCACGAAACCGTCCATTGTTTAGCCGCAAATAAAACTTGTAACTTATCTTTATCAGCCTGTCGCAGTAAACATTGAGAAATCGGATAATTAATATATTTTTGCGGACCCCTTCCTGGGTAAGCAGAAGGCTGAAATCCCTGCTCCCATAGCCAATAATTCCAAGTTTTCCACAGGTGTTCTTCTGCCTCTTTACCCGATTTCATGCCCTGGGGACGCAGAGAACCCGAAAGATGCAAAATTTCTCGCAATCGCTTAAAGTAGTTTAATTGAGAGATTTTTTCTTCATTCGCCATTCGGTAGGCGGCTAAAACGCAGGCTCCGAGAAAAGCCACACAATTAGGATTATCGTTTTCATCTCGTCCTTGGATGCGATTCAGGTTAACCTGTTTGTCAATAATAACGTCTTTTCTGATCGCCTCCTGAAAATCATCACTCCAATTATCAGAGCCAGAAAGGGTTAAAAAAAAGCCTTGACCCATTCGATCAAGTACATCATCGTCAACGCTCAGATAAATCTTGCTTCCCCGTGGTACTCCTTTGAGGAAGTAAGATATTAACGCTTGGTTCCATTCCGTATAATTTGCCATAACTGATTGTCCCTATTGACTTGCCGAAGGGGGGTTACTCGTAATCACCGTAGAGTCCTACCCCAAGCAATAATCAATTCGCCATCTCTGTGAACTCATGGAGACGGCAAAAATCAGGGTCTAGTTGTTTCTATTATGAATTCTAGCTCAAGATTTGGACAACGATAACACCAAATTTTTGGCACAGATAACAGGGTCAAAACTGTAGAGTTGTGTTTAGATGCCCCCCACCCGCATTTGAGTTAGCTGTAGCCCTGGTTATAGACCTGGGAACGATCACCAGGATAATTACACCCCAGCTCCCCCAGCGTGTTAAATTGACATAACAGCAACGGCTAAATTTGCCCAATTCTGTTGTTTACGTGAGGTAGGCGTGCCGACTAAATCCCTAGAGTCAATGGTTGGATTGGCGAAAGTAGAGGACTTGCCCCGGATTAAAGCCCTGGCAGATGCCCATCGCCAAGAACTAGGCTTTGTCAATCGGGCGACTCTAGCGGCTGCGATCGCAGGGTGTGAAATTCTCTGTTGTCTTCAGGGATTTTTGCACTTTCATCATCGGCGCGACAAAATTTCTACGCTTTATCATCTTTGTGTTTCCCCGGAATACCGCCGACAAGGGGTGGGGCGTTCTCTGGTTACTTTCTGGGAAGAACATAGCCGCACCTGTGGCATGGAAACATTGCGCCTTAAATGTCCCCTCGATTCAGAGGCGAATGGTTTTTACTGGCGATTAGGCTTCACTCGAGTGGCTATTGAACCCGGTAAGCATCGCCCTCTAGTGGTTTGGGAAAAGAAACTGCCGGAGGCGACACCAAGCCATCCTAAATTTGTCGCGTCTCTGAGTGCTGGAGGTTCCGATATAAAGCGTCTGTTTGAACTTTGGGACATCGGTGGTGATCCGCGTAATCCATTTCAAGACGTTCTCACCTCACCCCTAGCTTGTCCGGCTTCGACGATGACGTATTTGCGCCACGAAAAAGACAAGGGGCGAATTAAAGAAATCTGGCTCGATTGTGGCGCTTATCAGGTGCAGCAAGGGAAAATAACTTATGATAAATTATTAGATAAATTAGACAAATTGTATCGCCATAATCAGTGGGCCGATGGATATGTATTGCCAGACATAGTACCGCTCTCGACGGATTCCGATCAGATTGTGGAATACAAAGTCCGAGAAACACTCTACCATTGCACCAGATTTTTCCAAACAATGCCCGCCTACATCCAAGAACGCGCGATCGCACCTGTACATGGACGTACACCTGAGCAAATCAACCGTTGTCTGGAAACATATAACCAGACTGGCATTACGACAGTCGGCTTTGGATCTTGGGGAACCTCTGGTCCGAATAGCAGTGTAAATATGCTCTCCCAAGAAAGTTTAGCCATGTTCTCAACGGTTCTGGATATCGCTAGTGAACATAGAATGAAAGTTCACTGTTTTGGTATTGGCGGTCCAAGTAGCTTTAATCGTCTCCGTTCTCATAAACTAATCCCCCACACATTAGATAGTACAACCTGGTGGAAAGCCGGAGGGTTTGGTGCCGTGTTTTTCCCCAATACCGCTCAAATTCAACTGACGAAAAGACGTGGCTTTGAAACGACAAAAATTGGCTTAGAGCGGCTCAAAAACTCGACCAATCATTCCTGTTATTTTTGCCAAATTATTGAAAAATTAAGAACAAGTCGTAACTACCGAATCATGCACAATCTTACGGCGTGGTTAGACACATTGGCAGGCTAAAATGGGAAAGAGATTAACATTACACCTACAACAGAATACAACCTTAGAAAGAGTAGCGACCATTATTGAGTTTTTTAACACTCAAGAGAAAGACATCGAAGAATTAGCAGCAACCTGTAACATAGGAGTTACCGTGTTACAAAAACTCATCTTCCCCTTCTTGCGGAACATTTCAATTCTTTCTAAAACAAATCCACCTGAATTAACCTCACTAGGCAAAGTTGCGGCTCATATCCAACAGTCAAATCCTGACATACTGGGTGATTTTTTTCATTTACAACTTTATCACCTACATCGAGAAAAACCTGACAAACGATTCTCCTATGCTTATGCGACTATTGTGCAGCAACTCTGGTTGCGAAAAGAGGTTATGTTATCACCTACCGAGAAAAAATCCTTAGTTGGAGAAGTGATTGCAGCCGCTGCCCATAAATTTGAACTACCTGCTAGTGAAATCGCCTTTAGTGACAGTAGTGTCACCGGTGTACTCAACTGGTTACGCGGCTTATCACCAACGGTAATCGAATCAGAAGGAAAATCTGAAGACTTTAGCCGTCGCTACTTTTGCGCTGCTCCTTTATTGATCAAGGCAGTAGATAAAACTTATCAACAACTGCAACGAACCTATGGCTCTAAAATTTTCTTACGACAAGAAATTCAAGAACAGCTTTGTAAAATGTTGGTGTTAGATCCGAGTGGATTAGATGGCACTCTAGATAATACTAAACGCACCTATGATTACGATCAAGGCGGTTTCTTTGACTATGGCTATGAAGGCGGTTACGGGCAATGGGTGATGTTGACTCAATCTCCAGAATGGAGTCAATTACTTTAATTATATGATAAGAAATTACCAGTGTCAAAGCCGTAAAAGCCGCGCGATCGCAGCCGCCAGCACCACCACCGACAAGGTTCCCCCCACAGGCAAATACAGGGAATAGGAATACGCGAAAACAGGCAGAAAAAGACAACCAGAAAAAATTCCCCAATCATCAATCACCACTTGTTCAAGGTCAGGAAATTCGACAAAGTGCAACTCAGGCTTCAACGTCAAACTCATGCCCGTATGACCCGTTTGAGTTGCGTTTAAATGTAATGAAATATACAACTCCATTGCGGGCAAAACTATTAATTTTTTCTCTACTCTATCATCCGATAAAAAAAACGCAACATGATTGGTTATTGATGAAAGCCAAGCCCCTAGACGATTTGTTATTTGAACTGTTCTCAACTTGTGCCACGCTTGAGGAACTCGAAGCCAAGCTTTACCAGACAGCACAAGCCCTAGAAGACGCCGATGAAAACACTCAAGCCGCTGGCGCGATCGCACAATCAATGAAACGATTCTATGAACGTTAAAGAACTCCTACACCGCTATGAAGCGGGAGAAACCAAGTTTACTGGCATCAGTCTCAGCGGTGTCAATTTGTTTGGTGCAGACTTAATTGGCATTGTTCTCAATGGTGCTGATTTGCATGGCGCTACGCTAATTTTTGCCTACCTGAGTCGCGCTAACTTCCGGAAAGCGAATTTAGTGGGGACACGGTTAAGTGGCGCGAATTTAAATCAGGCGTGGCTGAGTGGGGTTAATTTAAGTAATGCCGATTTACATGGGGCAAGTTTGCAAAGTGCTGACTTAAGAAGCGCCAATTTGACATTAGCTAGTTTGCTCGATGCTAACTTAATGGATGCTGATTTGCGGGGGGCAAATTTAAGTGGGGCTGATTTAACTGGGGCGTGTTTGCGCGGGGCGAATTTGCGAGAAGAAAAGCGGATGTATACTGCCAAGCTGCGGGGCGCTATCTTGCAGAAGGTAGATTTACAAGGGGCAGATTTGCGGGGGGCTGATTTATTGAAAGTGAACTTAAGGGGTGCTAATTTAAGGGAAACGAATTTGCGGGAAGCGGATTTACGGGGGGCAAATTTGAGTGACGCCAATTTGAGTTCGGCATTTTTGACAGAAGTGAATTTGATGGGGGCGAATTTGCGTGGCGCTATTCTGAAGAATGTCAAATTGGAACGGGCAATTTTAAGTGAGGCAGATTTAACGGGCGTGAATTTACAGGGGGCTGTAATGCCAGATGTCAGGTTAAGTAAAGCCCAAGTAAGTCGGGGAAATCTGAGTTTTGCGCGATTGAATCGGGCAGATTTGAGTCGGACAAATTTACGGGAAGCGAATTTGAGTGAGTCGGATTTAATTGAGGCATATTTGGCACGAACAAACCTGATGGGGGCGAATTTGAGCAATGCTAATCTGACACGGGCAGAATTGAGTACCACGAATTTAATGGGGGCAAATTTGCAGGGGGCGACAATGCCTGATGGTAGGATTCATGACACAGATTGACACAGATTGAACGTCTATTAGAATTAGAACAACTCGATGCGATCGCGAGTAGAATATCGCTAATATCTACATCTGCCATATCCAAGTCCTGGGAGGACTCAAAGTAAACGACATGAAAGCCTTGCTGTTCGAGTTCAGTTTTCAGGCGCAGTAATTCTGTGGATTTGCCACAGCCAATATGTCCGGTAAAGAAAAGAGGGACGAGATGTTTATTGTTATTTTGATAACGATGAACATCCATATTTATCAAGTAAAAATCCCGCCCCCAGTCAGTGATGCTGGTAGCACGGGATACCTTTTACCTGCAATTGCGCGATCGCACGCCTAATAGAACCAATCAATTAGCTGGGTTTATTTCTGGGATCGATAGCCGCTAACAGATCAGCAAGTTCACTAGCATGATCTTCTTCATCTTCGAGAATGCTTTCGACGATATGACGAGTTGTGGGATCAGCATGACCAAAAAAGCCAACTAACTTGCGGTAAACTTCAATAGCAATCCGCTCGGCGACTAAATCTTCTTTGATCAATTGAGTCAACTCAACATTCGCACCTGTGCTACCATACTCCGTAGACGAGCGCTCCATAATTGTTGCCGGATTAAAATCAGGATCACCCCCAAGCTGATCAATCCGCTCGGCGAGCATCATCGTATGTTCTTGTTCTTGCTCGGCGTGTTCCGCAAACTCCGCCGCAACTTGAGGATAATTAATTCCCTTAGCAATAACCTGATGGTGACGGTAGCGCATTACACATAGAATTTCCGTGGCTAGCGCTTCGTTGAGGTACTGACAAGCTTGTTCGCGATCTAGGGGATAATCTTCAGTAACGGCTCCCTCTTCAATAGATTGACGCGCCTGCTGACGGATCTTATCAATATCATAAAGTTGATTTTTTGTTTGTGTGGCTGTCATACGTGTTCATCCTTCTCATTATCAATTCAGGGATACTCACCGATGCACCAACGATAAGTCGTTGGCTCTCGACGTTAATTGAGTAACCCAAATCTTTATTACTGAACTTAACTTTAAACAAAGAGCCGAAAAGGTGCTTCTGTCGCAGGAGAGAACTATGATTTCTAACTTCCGAACTATTTCGACTTAGGCGGAAGTCGGCTCTTGATACCCCTGAATTGCTTCGGGTTCAAATTGGCGCAACACACCAGTGGCTTGGCGGATTAAATCCTCCGATGCTTTTACCGCAATCAAATATTTACCCGCATTCAGGCGATTGCGATACGTCAAAGCATCACCCCCACCAATGGCGATACCTACGCCACCGCCAACCAAAAGAGCGCCCAGCGCTCCAGCAATAGCGCCGAGAATTCCCGCGATAATGTGATTGAGTAGGCGACTCGCACCGGGAAAAATGGCGATACCCGTGAGGACATTGAAGACATAACCAGCAACAAATCCAAATCGTTTATACCTAGTTACCGATGAGGAATTAGGGAGATGAGGGCGTTAATTCAAAACTCGGTTGGGGC
>CAKZMA010001259.1 GCA_937127375.1 uncultured Coleofasciculus sp.
GTAGCGAGCAAGATGCTCCATGTAGCGAGCAAGATGCTCCATGTAGCGAGCAAGATGCTCGCACTACTACGGCAAAAATTTCGGCATTATTGACAGCTTCCCCTGCTAGCATTATCGCAGTTGTTGCTCGGTTAATAATGTATTTACCCAAACGTGATCATCCGCTAATAATGGCGGTATGGGTTCTTGAGTATAATCGATCGCTAAATCATAACTGGCTTGGTCGTATACATTATTCAACAATACCTGTAAGTCTACGAAGGGTTCGCGATCGCCCGACTTCAAGGGTAAGGGAAATGAGGGAATCGCATCTCGTAGATTAAAGGCATACAAATCAGCTTGAGGACGACGGTCTCCTCGACTGACTAAAATTCGATAATGAGTTTGACTATTGCTATGATAAATTGGCAAAGGTTTTCCCTTACGCAGTAAATCAATTTCCACTAAATGAGTTGAACTGCCAAAGATTTTATTGCGTTTAGTTTCATAGTCTTGGCGACCTTCTCCCGAACGTTTATTAATTGGAGAGAGGATTTCAATGACGGTTACGACTTCACCTGTGGCGACTTCTCGTACTTCTAAATAACCTTGTTTAATTGTTTCAGGTACGGGAACTTGTACTGTCTGGGGTTGAGGTGGGGACGGGGCGACAGCAACATTGGTCATTGGCTGTTCAATTGTCGCCTGTGAACCTTTGACTGTTAAATCGGGAATACCAACCAGGAGTGATTTTTCGCCCATGGTTTCATACAGACGCACTTCAACCGCAACTCTGTATTTGGGACGCAGTTGAGGAGACAGAAACTTAGTCAGTTCACTAATTAGTAATAAATGTATTCCGGGCCAGATTTCTGGGTGTTCTAGGTAAGGGTTCATCCCAGGAAAAGGGTTTGGCATAAAAATCCTTCCTCGGCGTTCGATTCTCGTTACTTAGATTTTAACGGTGAAAACTTGGGAGCATGTCACCTTTGTAGGTTGGACTTTTGGAACGAAACCCAACGAGAGTAGGCTAACTTGGACATTGTGTGCTTTCCTTGACATGCTCCCGAAAACTTGACCAAATAGCGAGCGAGACGCTCGCTCTACGGCGATTCTCTTTTGCCTCTTTCCTCCTGTCCCCTGCCTTCTGCCTTCTGCCTTCTGCCTTGAGGAAAGATGGGAAAACGCACGGTGAATGTGGCACCCTGACCTGATCCGGGACTTTCTGCCCACACTGTACCGCCTTGTAGTTCCACTAGGTAACGCACGATCGCTAATCCCATCCCTATACCACCATGCGATCGCGTCAGTGAACCGTCTCCCTGACGGAAGCGATCAAATACATAGGGGAGAAACTCGGCATGAATCCCAATCCCGGTATCACTCACCTGGATTTGTGCCTGATCCTCAATCTGTGCTAAGCAAACCTGTATTTGTCCCCCTTTAGGTGTGAATTTGACCGCATTGGAGAGTAAGTTCCAGACAATTTGTTGTAAGCGGCTGGCATCCCCTAGTATGGGAGCAACTTCAGTATCTAACTGAGTTTCGATTTGCAGTGTCTTTGCCTTAGCCGCCACCCGGATGGAGGCAATTGCCCGTTCGATAATCGGCAGTAGTTCCACAGGCGAGACATCCAATGTCAATTCTCCGCTGATAATATCCGACATATCCAGGACATCTTCAATCAGTTGCGCTAAGGATTGAGTATTGCGAGAAATCGTCTCCAGCGCCCGCGCCATCTTCTCTTCATTCAAGCGGCGCATGGGTAGAAGCTTGGCTAAACCTAGGATTGAGTTGAGGGGAGTGCGGAGTTCGTGGGAAAGGGTAGCGAGAAACTCATCTTTGAGGCGGTTGGCTTGGGCTAATTCCTGGGATTGTCGCTTTAAAGTGGCTTCAGATTGTTTGCGATCGCTAATATCGAGAATAAACGCTACGGCTTCATCCCGCGCCTTACCCAGCAACACATAACCCACCAATACCCAAACGCGAGTCCCATCTTGGCGAATATACTCTTTTTCATAAGGGGTACACCGTCCTTTTTCCTTTGCCTGGGCAATGTTCACCTCATCTAAGGGCAGATACTCCGGTGGCGTGATGTCACGCCAACTCAATCGCCCTGCTTGCAGATCCTCGCGGCTGTAGCCGACAATATCCAAGAAGGTATCATTGGCGTCTTGGATTCCCCCATACACGTCGCCAAAGAGAATCCCAATCAAATCCGATTCCGCAAATCGCCGCAACCGTTCTTGGCTAGCTTTCAGCGCTTGCTTTGCTTGAGATGATTCGATGGCAATCTCGGCTAAATGCGTGAATTGGTCGATTAAATTCCAATCCTGGGTGCTGGGATGGCGGGGCGTGGGATAATACAGGGCGAAGGTACCCAAAACGTCACCATTGCTCGAGTGCAGGGGAATCGACCAACAGGCTGCCAGATTCTGGGCTAGGGCAATGTCTTTGTAGTCTGCCCAAAGTGGGCTGCTGGCAATGTCACAGACAATTACCGGTTCGTCACGATAAGCGGCTGTGCCACAACTTCCCGCACAAGAACCGATCGCTAAACCGTGAGTGACCTGCTGGAAACGTTCGGGTAAACGACTCGCACAACCATAGTATAATCTCTTCTTTTGCTCATCTAACAGCAACACCGCACAAATTGACTCATCTGCGTGAGACTCAATCCGTTGGGTGATCGTATCAAGGATATCAGACAGGGGAACATTTGTGGCAATCGCTTCCAGAATCTGCTTTTGTCCCCGGAGTAACTCTTCTGCCAATATGCGATCGCTAATATCGGTGGCGATGGATATGACAGTACGCCTGCCATCGGGTAGTTGTCCGAGGGGGGCGGAACTAAAATCCCAAATCCTCTGGCTACCCTGTTTTGTGGCGATCGCGAATTCTCCCTCATGGAATTTATCATTCAACGCATATAACTGATCAATCCGCTCTCGCACAACCTCTCGGCGTTCACCATACGCTTTTTCCGTCCAATCTGCCATGGTGGGAATATCATCATGAGTATATCCCGTCAATTCCGCCCACATTTGGTTAACTTGCAACACTTCCCCATCTTCGGCGTGAATAATCAGCGGATAAGGGGCATTAATTACCGCTTGTCGGAATCGTTGTTCACTGTGTCGCAGCGCTTCCTGCATCTGCTGGCGTTCGGTGATATCCATGGACATCCCGGCTAACCAGCGTTGTCCAGAGGCGGTTTTTAGAGGAAACTTATAGGAAAGCCAGTAGTGAGTGCCATCATCATTTTCTGTGGTTTCTAGCCGTTCAATCGCGTGATCACCCGCTAATGCCTTGAGATCATTATCGCGGATTTGCTGCGCGATCGCATCCGAAAAGAAGTCAAAATCGGTTTTTCCCAGCCAATCCATTAAAGGACGATGGCAGGTTTTTTCCACCATCCTGTTCACAAAAATATACTGTCCTGATTCCTCTTTAATGTAGGCGGCGACTGGGCTATAGTCCATAAAACTTTGGAACAGTTCCTGGCTTTCCCGCAGTTGGGCTTCTGTTTGCTTCTGCTGGTGAATCTCCGTCGCTGTGCCAAACCATTTGATAATTTTACCGTGGCTATCTCGGAGGGGAAAAGCGCGACTCAAATGCCAACGGAATTCCCCATCGGCGCGTCTGAGTCGATGCTCACATTCGTATAACTCACCCATTTCTACAGCGTGATTCCAGGTGTCGATTGTCTTTTGTTCATCGTCGGGATGGAGGACAGGTTTCCAGCCCCAACCTTGACCCTGCTGTTGAGAAATGCCACTATATTCCGCCCAGCGTTGATTATAATAATCTACTGAAGCATCGGATTTAGCTGTCCAGACAATTTGAGGTAGGCTTTCTGCCACCAAGCGAAATTTTTCTTCGCTTTCTCTTAACGCCTCTTGTCCGGATGCAACTTGCTCTCTAGCAACGGTTAAACCGGAGATTGTGCTACTAATAAATAACCCTTCTAGGACAAACAAAAATAACCGCAGGGTTTGTCCTGCACTATCCACTACACAAGAATAGGTTGGCGATAAAACCAGATACCCGCCACTTAACGCCGCCAAAACCGTTGCCAAGATTCCCGGTCCCCTGCCACCATACCAGGCACTCACCATCACGGCGGCTAAAAATAGCAAAAATGGGCTTTCTAGTTCCCATAAGGGTGTCAGGAATAGCTGAAGGGAAAGAGTGATCGCTATGGCAAGTATAGAAACACTGTAACGCCACCCAAGGTGACAAAGCGGTTTAATTCTGATCGTCCTATTCATCGAATCCGTTCAGGAGATCTCCAGTAGCCGAACAATGACCTTCAGTAAATGCCTCGGTTCAACCGGCTTAGGAATGTGCATCTGGAAGCCTGCTGATAGGGCTTCAATGCGGTCTTCTTCTCTAGCATAAGCGGTAACAGCCACCGCTGGGATTTGTCCCCCTTGGGCTGACGGTAATGCCCTGATTCGGCGCATCAGACTGTAGCCATTTTCACCGGGCATACCAATATCACTGAGTAGCAAATCATAGTTCATTTGTTGCAGCCGTTCCAGGGCTTCAGTTGCCGATGCTGTGGCAGTTGCCATCGCCCCGTACTGTTCCAGGATGGCGATTAAGAAATCACGGGCATCGGCATCATCATCGACCACTAAAACTCTTATCCGACTTAAGATAGATGCATCAAAGGTCAAAGATGAGTTATTTCCATCATCGGCAGTTATTTTTTTGTCGTCATCGTCCAAAAGGGGTACCTTAACAATAAACGTCGCCCCTTGTCCTTCTCCGGGGCTTTCGGCTTGAATTGTACCACCTTGCAGTTGCACCAAATTTTGCGCGATCGCTAATCCTAATCCTAAACCGATTTGTTTTCTGACGGTGGTGCTATCGGCTTGGCGGAAGCTTTCAAAAATATGAGGTAGAAACTCTGGATTAATTCCTTTCCCTGTATCCTTAACCCGGATTTGGGCAAAGTGATCCACGGGTTCTAAATAAATCTCCACTCGTCCCCCGGCTGGGGTAAACTTGACCGCATTGGAGAGGAGATTCCAAATCACTTGCTGTAAGCGATTGGCGTCACCCGAAACCCAAGCCACAGCATCTAACCGGGAGTCCATTTGAATCTGTTTATCCGTCGCTGTGGGGCGCACCGTATCCAGCGCCGCTTCAATCACAGAAACTAGATTCGTGGGACAGATATTCAGGCGAATGTTACCGCGAATAATCCGGGAAATATCCAGTAAATCGTCAATCAGTTGGGCTTGGGCTTTGGCGTTGCGTTCAATTGTCTCTAGGGCGCGATTCGTCTTTTGTTCATCCAACTGGCGGATGCGGAGTAACTTTGCCCACCCCAAAATCGCATTGAGGGGCGATCGCAATTCATGGGAGACTATGGCTAAAAACTCATCCTTGGTGCGACTCGCCGCTTCCGCCACCGCACGGGCTTCCTGTTCCCGCACCAGTAGCTGATTGCGTTCAGCTTCTGCAAGTTTTAAATCAGTGATATCCCGGGCGATACCCAAGACTGATTCGATGGTGCCATCTTCAGCCAATTCCGGCACGATTCGGGCTTGATAGTATCGAGTTGTATTATCGGGGGTGAGGAAATCGAACTCCGTAATTCGCTCTTTCCCAGTCGAAAATATTTCTCTCAAAGTGGTTTGCCACTGGGTACTTATGGGTTCGGGAATGCCTAACTCCCGATGAGTTTTACCCAAAAAAGCTTGAGGTGATAATCCGGTTGCTGCTTCTATGGCTGGGTTGACATAAACGTGACGTAACTCTTGATCAAGTCGGGAAATAATATCTGGCGAATTTTCCACCAAGGCTTGGAATTCCTGTTGGCGACGATACAGTTCAGCTTGGGTTTGCTGGCGTTCGGTTACGTCTCTCCAAGTGGCAATAAACCCATCGCGAAAGGGAGTAATGGAAATATCAAAGACTCGACTCAGGCGTTGCTGATCATAGATATCGGTATACGCAACCGATTCTTTCACGAACGGTTGTCGGGTTTCCACCGCCTGACAGTATTCGGCAAATAGCCCTGTTTCTCGATGGGCGGGGAGGATTTCACACAGTCTTTTACCGATTTGCTTGTCCTGGTTTAAACAGTTATTTTTACAGACAGCTGCATTAACATAGTCGATGCGAAAATCAATAATTTGACCTGATTCATCACGCAGGGCGGAGTAAATGCCAAAACAGTCCAACATCGTCTCAATTGAGGTGCGGAATAATTCCTCCCGTTCTTGGAGTTGGACTTCAGCTTGAGTCAAATCCGTGATATCCCGCGCTATCCATAATACCGATGGAATTGAGCCATCTTGCGCCAACTCTGGAACTAAACGCGCCTCATAGTAACGAGTGACATCATTTTGGTCGAGAAAATCAAATTTAATTGTTGTTGATTCTCCCGTAGCGAAAACCGTTTTCAGGGCGCTATCCCAGACGTCACACTGCTGGTGAGGCATCCCTAACTCCCGGTTCGTTTTGCCAATAAACTCCGCCGCCGCCCGCCCCGTAACCGATTCTACGGCTGGGCTAACGTAAAGATGGCGCAATTGACGGTCAAATCGAGCGATAATATCGGGTAAATTCTCAATCAGGGTTTGATACTCCTGTTGACGGCGATAGAGTTCTGCCTGAACCTGCTTACGTTCTGTAATATCTCTCACTGTAGCCACCACTGTCTCAATCGTACCCTCAGCATTAGCAACGGGTGAGAGAATATATTCATACTGCCGAATTCCCTGCACTGTTGGGAAGCTGATTTCATCCGTCAAGGTTTGTCCGGTTTCAAATACCCGTTGGCGTTGAGCATCAAAGGATGCCATCAGGGGTGCTGGTAAACCTAAGTCTCGCCAGGTTTTCCCCACCATATCACTCGGCTGTCGTCCTAACGCCCTAGCTGCTGATACACTAACGTAGAGGTATTTCCCGTGACGGTCATACAGGTAAATGTGATCCACAGACGCACTCAGAATACCCTGTAACAGTCCCACCTGCTGCTGTACCTGGTTTGCCAGGTGTTGCCGTTCGGCTTCAATCTGCTTACATTCTGTGATATCCCGCCAAGTAGCGATAAAGCCATCTCCTAACTTCGTCGCCCGGATATCATAAGCGCGACACAGGCGTTGCTGACCAAAATTATCCTCGTAAATCAGGGATTCTTTAACTAAGGGTTCACCCGTTTCCACCACTTGACAGTAGTCGGCAAATAGCCCAGTTTCCCGGTGAGCCGGGAAGAGTTGGCATAACGACTGACCAATTTGCTCTTGTTTACTTAAAAAGTTATCACGGCAAGCGGCAGCATTAACATAATCGATGCGAAAATCCACAATCTCACCCGATTCATCGCGGATTGCGGTATAAATACCAAAACAATCCAGCATATTTTCCACAGAGGTACGAAATCGTTCTTCACTCTGGCGCAATTTTTGGTTAAATTCTTGTAAGCGAGTATAGGCTTTGGTTAATAAAGTATTGAGTTGAGCGCGAGTGGGAGAGTCGCTATCTGCCGCAGGTTTGGTGGTAAGGGTTTCCGGTTGTGCGATCGCCGCTCCCAGGAGTAAACTGACAATACCTTGCATCAGTAGACTCAGTTGGTGCAGCGATAAAATGTCGGCGGAAATGGGTAATGGGGACAGGGAGAGGGCGCTAGGATAAAAAATTAGGTAGTCTAACAGTGTCAACCCCATAGAAAAGCTAACCAAAAGCATTCCACCCATCGCACCAAAGCGGATAGCAGCCCAGAGAATCGGCAGAAAACCAATAAACAATAATCGCTCAAATGTCAAGCCTAAATCAAGAGTTGCCCAAACGGTGAGGGTAGCGATACAGGTACTCAAGAATCCCAGTGCTAGGATTTCTAGCCATTGATGCAGCGAGAGGTTCCAAACAGAGGAATTTTCTTGGTCTGAAATGGCAAGCCAACCTTGATTTTGCCAGAATCGGGTGAGAAATAAAAGTGCCGTTGGCGCTACGGCGAGGATACCAATTGCTTGCCCTAACCAGTTGTAGGATAAGTGTGGGAGTAAAGTAGATGGCGTTATTTTACCCCAAGCCAGCAAACCGAGACTGTGAACTGTAGCGGTAGTGCAAGAGGCGGCGATGATAGCACTGGCAATAAAGACAACCGCATCAGCTCGGCGTTTAAGTGACAGCGAACCTTGCCAAACTTTGCGATAAACAAGCCAAGTTATCAGTGGAACTATTATATCAGTGCATCTGAGCCAACCCGTCCAGTCACCATGTCCCCAAAACGGGGCGATGACGAGTGAGGTAATTCCGGTTAAGATAAGTCCTATCCATTCAAACCAGAGCGTCAGTGCGATCGCGACTCCAGAAGGGAAAAACCACAGCGATAGTCCTGGTTGCACCTGACACAGAAGCGCCAACCCATGAGCTAAAATTAGGGCGAATCCAGATAAGACAATGACAAGCCACCAGCGCTGGCGAGTCAAGGGCGTAGAGTTTAGGGCAAAACGCATAGAGAAACTTTCCTCAGACTTGCCATAATCTGTTTATTTTAATCCTAAAATCGATCTTAAGGGATGAGGGAGATATCCCCTAGCCAATCGCTGATATCATATCCGGTGGAATACCATCCTCTAGGGTAGAGGGTTAGAGGTTAAAGAGAAAGGTTATAAGGTTACAAAAAGGGATTTGGCAGCAACGTGCGATCGCTCATCAGCGAATCTGACCATTAAACTAAAGATAGCCGTTTATCGTCTCTCCCAATGACCCTTGCCAAGGATTCACAACCAACCGATCAAATTACTTCCCTTAACGACACAGAGGATATTATTATTCCTCCATGCGATTTGTTGAGTGATGAACCGCCCTGGGAAAGTGACCTACATCGAGATCAAATAGAACTTCTACTAGCTTGCCTCAAGTGGTGGTGGCGAGAACGCACCGACTTCTATGCCACTGGCAATCTTACCATCTACTTTAGCCCAGAACACATCACCACACGAGACTTTAGAGGACCCGATTTTTTTGTCGTGTTAGGAACAGAAAATCGACCCCGCAAAAGCTGGATATTATGGGCAGAACAGGGAAAATACCCGAATGTAATTGTGGAACTGCTTTCTGACAGCACCGCTACAGCTGATAAAAACTTTAAGAAAAAACTTTACCAGGACACCTTCCGCACTCCCGAATATTTTTGGTTTCATCCAGATACGTTGGAATTCCAAGGGTTTATACTTATGGCGGGTGAATACCAACCGATAGAACCCACTTCTCAAGGGTGGTTATGGAGTTGTCAGTTGGAACTGTTTTTAGGAATTTATGAGTCAAAACTGCGTTTTTTCAGCCCAGAGGGTCAACTCGTCGCCACACCAGAGGAGAGGGCAGAAGTTGCCCAGAAACAAGCGGAGATAGAACGACAGCAGCGGGAACTTGCACAACAGCAGGTAACAGAATTACGAGCTAGACTCAAAGCGTTAGGTGTTGAAACCGATTTGCCAGAATCGTAAGCGTTTGTCAATGAATAGCCGCACATCGGTGATCAGAGTTGAAAACTTTCTCAAACTGTCCTCTGGCTTAAAATTGAATATATTGTCATACCTTAATTGTACTAGATAAATCCATGGCAACCAATCTTGAAATTGACGAAAAGCTTCTTGAAGAAGCACTTTCATTGTGCGAGCATTCAACAGCAGATCGGTTGATTAAAGCAGCTTTGCGAGAATACATTCAACGTCGCAAACAACTGAAAGTTTTGGAGTTATTTGGAACGATAGACTATGAAGAAGATTATAATTACAAGTAACAAAGACAAACAAGATGAGCGTTACAGCGGGTAACGGCTGTATTAACACATCCTGCTACCGTTAAAGTCCCCCTTTTTAAGGGGGATTTAGGGGGATCAAACGTATCCCATAAGAGCGGAAAGTGCTGTATTGTTGACAAGGGAGGGTTCATAGGGGGAGAAGGTAGGAAGGGTGACGAGAGGTGCGTCAGTGATCAGGTAGATTGTATTGTACTGTCGAAGCAAGTGATGGTATCGAGAAAGGTTAGTTTTGCTGAGTAGAGGAAAGCAGGAGTTGGGTGAGGTTGAGGATTGAGGTATGAGTATGCCATAGTTAATGTAAAGAATAGGTCAGTATGATGAGGTATGATAAATTATGACTTTTAATGATGTCGTTGAGGCGATCCAGAGTCTTTCCACAGATGAAAAGCTGGAAATTCAACTGTTGTTGGAGCAATACATCCGTGAAGAACGCCGTGACGAGATATATAGGAACTTCAAGTCAGCGCAGGTTGAACAACAAAAAGGGGAACTAAAGTTTTCCGCCAATATTAACGAACTAAGACAACTGATAGAGGAATAATCGTGGAAGTCAGTTTCAGTTCTTCGTTTAAACGTGCATTCAAAAAACGCATTAAGGGTAATCCAGATTTAGAAACAAGGTTTTGGCAAAAATTGGAACAGTTTACGGTAGATCCCTTCGAGCCAAGTTTGAAAACACACAAATTATCAGGCAAGCTTAAAGATTTATGGAGTTTCAGTGTAGATTACGATGAGAGGGTATTGTTCTACTTTACAGAAGATGGAAA
>CAKZMA010001260.1 GCA_937127375.1 uncultured Coleofasciculus sp.
TACTTATTCTCTGGCGGTACAACCAAGCGATTTTTAACTTTACGTTCCCGAAACCTAATCTGAAACCGTGTCCCCTGGCTGCAATCAAGTTCGACGGTACCTTTGAGTTGTCGCGTCAGATCACAAACAAGCTGCATTCCTAAAGAATCTGTGCGGCGGAAGTCTAACGCTTCAGGAAAGCCGATTCCATTATCCCAAACACTGAGGATATAGTGATGTGGCTCTAGGGTATGTAGTGCAATACCCACTTCTCCAGACTTGTCGTCGGGAAAGGCATATTTTAGAGAATTGGTGATCAGTTCATTGAGAATTAAGCCACAAGGTACAGCCGTGTCTATATTTAAAGCAATCGGCTCAATATCAAAATGAATCGCGATAGACTGACGGCGACGCCTGTAAGTGCTGACAATCGTGTTGATTAATCTTTCGATATAGTCCTTTAATGGAATCTCAGATAAATCAGTCGCATCGTAGAGAATTTCGTGGATCATTGCCATGGATTTAACCCGATTTTGGCTGTCTTTGAGAATCGTTAAAAGCCGTTGATCAGTTACCTGTAAAGACTGCAAGGTGAACAGACTTGCCACAATCATCAAGTTATTTTTCACGCGATGGTGAATTTCTTTGAGGAGGATTTCTTTTTCGCGCAATGATGCCTGAAGTTGCGCTTCTGCTTGCTTGCGATCGCTAATATCTTCAATGTGGGCAATATATTGAAGTGGCTGTTCATTTAAATCGCGGATTAATCCCAGGCAAATAATGCTGGAAATGAGGTAACCTTCTCGATGTTTTAACGGCTGTTCCCATTGAATTGAGTCGTTATCTCCTTGCTGCAACTGCTGATAGTATAACTGATAGGATGCGGAATGATTTTCATCAAGGATATCCTGCCAAGATAATTCCCCAAACTCCTCTGCCGAATACCCTAATATTTTGTAAAAGGCGTAATTCATGGAAATGAAGTTACCCGATAAATCCGTAGTAATAATTCCAATAGGCGCTTGCTCTAAGGTTAAACGCATCAGTTTTTCCCGTTGTTGCAGTTTCGTTTGAGTTTGACGGAATAAACGTTCAACACCTTTGAGTTGCGTAATATCACGAGCGACGCCAAGGACACCTGTAACGGTTCCGGCTTCATTCTTCAAGGGAAAAAGCGCCGTATCCAGCCACAGTAAACAGGAGGGATGCAGCAGACGATCTTCAATTCGTGAGGGTAAGCCTGTTCTTAATACCTTTTGCAAGCTGAACTCTAGCCGCTCAAATTTGTTGAGGATAAAAAATTGATCAAAGGGTTTATTGATCAAAGCTTGAGGGACAAACCCTAACAGATTAGCGCCAAACTCATTAATGTAAGTCAAAGTCAGGTTGGCATTGATACTGAAAATTATATCTTGGCAGGATTCGGCTAAGGTTCGATACTGTTTTTCACTGTGGCGTAGAGCCTGTTCTAGTTGTTTTTGGGACGTGATATCCCGAATTAACCAGTGAAAACCTATTACACTACCGTGATCATCTTCTAGAGTTCTCCGCCTGACAGCGGCGGTAAATTTGATGCCGTTTTGCCACGGCTGTCTTAAGGTTAATTCCTGGGTTTTATGTGGAGTATTTGGGTTGTCTTGATTTAAAAATTGACGATATTTATCCCGCTCTCCTGGAGCAACGAATAAATTTAAGGACTTGCCGAGAAAAAAGCTTTTATCCAAGTCCAACAAGGTAGTGATCGATTGATTTATTTCTTGGATAAAACCTTGATTGTCTGTCACTAGATAACCATCAGGAGCAAAATTAAATAAATCTTGATAGCGTTTTTGTTGGCGTTCAGCTACAATTTGAGCATGAATAAGTTCCTGGTTTTGCCATCGCAGTTCTTCTTCAGTCACCCTGAGTTCTGCCAGAATTTGTTCTAATTCTTGATTAAGAATATTCTGTTTAGCTGTGCGGTCTGCCACTTTCCGTTCTAGATCTTGATTCAACTGGTCTAGAGCCAATTCAGCTTGCTTGCGTTGGGTGATATCTAGAAGACAGCCTAAAATTTTGAGGGGAGTGCCGTCCTCATCCCGGATCAGTTTTAAACGGTCATTTAACCAGCGATAGTCACCATTTTTATGCCGAAAACGATAGTCCAGACTATGATATTCTTGGGCAAATAGGTGAGAAATCTCGGTAAGCACTTGGGGTAGATCATCGGGATGGATGTGATTGAAAAAAGCATCAAAATTTTGATAAAAATAGTCCGGTGTATAGCCCAATAAATCCTGAATATTTTGAGTGATATAGGTGATCAGGTAGTCCCCTTCGGGCTGGCAGGTATAGAGGATGCTTTGACTCTGATTCAGTAGTTTGTTGATTTCGCTTGGGTCAGACGGTATATCACGATTATGCTGTTTGTGAATGAATCGATGCAAGCAAAGGCTGCTGATTAGAATAAAGAGTAACCCTTTTAACGTTTGCAGCTCAGTTAAGACGACGGGACTCTCAATCAAGTGAGCCAACAAATAATCAGATAAACTAATCCATAGGATTGCTACTACGGCATAAATTTTAATAAATCTCATTGGCTTTTCTAGAGTGAGTTCTCAACCGTTAGCTTTTATTGTGTCCACCTACTTATGCGAGCTTGGGTTTTGGCTTGACTGACTTGCTTGTCAACCTCTGGCTGGGGTATTTGTCCAGAGGGGTTGGTTTCAGAGGGTGTGAAGCTGTAACTTAATTCCTGATTGGATCTATTCATTCTTAGGCTTTTTGAGTAGTTGTTTTCGAGCCATGCGCTCAATTACATCGCTTAGGCTGTTAGCTCCTAGTTCCAACTGTTTTTGCTCTAGCCACTGGAGCGCGGTTTCAGTCAATGTCATGGTAAACCGTCGCTTTGATTCCCCATAAATTTTCTTCCGTGGCATCCTGACACCTGCTTTTTACTCATGTATAATATGATAATAACCTGAGAGGTTAGTCAAATGCTTTTGGGATTCAAGACAGAATTAAGACTGAACAACAAGCAGCGAACCGCATTGGCTAAACATTGTGGCGTTTCTCGCCATGCGTGGAATTGGGGTCTAGGTTTAACCAAGCAAATACTTGACCACAATCGGGACAATCCAGAGGATAAAATCAAGTTTCCCACTGGGATTGACCTGCACTCATTGCTAGTAGCGCAGGTTAAACCCATCTGCCCTTGGTACTATGAGGTGAGTAAATGCGCTCCCCAGTATGCGCTAAGGCAGTTAGCCCAAGCCTGGAAAGATGCATTTAAGAAAAATAAAAAACCGCCTCGGTTTAAGCGTAAAGGGAAGCATGACAGTTTCACCCTAGACGGGCTGATTGGTTGAGGACACAGATCGCCTCATGTTTGCGTCTAGAGGTATTGTATAGCAAAAGAGATGCTGGGACAGCGTTATAGCACTACGCAGACACGTTAGGACATAAAAGAAAAATTCAAAATCGCTCAATCCCTTGTCAGGTAAGCTTTTTTCTTCAAAGAAAGCCTATGAAACACCGAGCGAAGCCGAGGTGTTGCCTATTGCCTATTCCCGCTTCGCGTAGCGCTATACATAAAAATGGGCAGAAAGTTTCTAATTTCTTTCTGCCACAGTTAGCCCAATTGACTACAGCTTATGAGGTTTGCTCCTTCGCTTCGCTAGTCGGACATGGTTTTGAGTTGTTGAGAGTCGCTCATAAAATTAGAGCCTGCAACACAATGCTTATTTGGCTGATGAGGAGTCGCTGCCCTTATTGCACAGAAGGTAAGTCAGCGCACCGCCAACCAAACCTCCTGCAAGAAAAGGAAACGCTCCAGTTAAAGCTATTCCGCCTACTGCGATGCTGCCGCCAATTCCCGCTAATCCTGAAGTTATTCCGCTAACGGAAATTGTCGCACAAGCACCAGCACCAACAGTGGCTCCTGCTGCCAAAGCATCTTCTGTCTTCATGGATTGCTCCTTGCTAGACTTATCCTGATCATGTCCCACTCAAGATAAAATTGGGTTTATGAAAATCTTGAATTCTGTAAAGATTGTGGGAAAATATGATGAAACGCGAAAGGCAGAATGCTGACTAAGGCTAAGCCCAAGCCACCCCGTTGGCAACGACGAAATTATTCTCCCCTCGCCCGCCAGATTGACATTTTTCGGTCGGCGGCTAAGTTTGTGTTCTATTTGTGGTGGGATAAAACCATTGCTAATGATACGCCTAATCACCGAAACCGCCGCGCCCAGTGGCTGGTGGGGGCGTTGCTGGATTTAGGTCCAACGTTTATTAAGATTGGGCAAGCCCTCTCGACTCGTGCTGATTTACTGCCCTTAGAGTACATCGAGGCATTAGGGCATTTACAGGATCGGGTTCCGGCATTTAGTGGGACGGAAGCGATCGCGGTGATTGAAGTCGAACTGGGTCAATCTATTCATGCATTATATCGGGAGTTTGACCCCTTTCCTCTGGCAGCAGCGAGCTTGGGGCAAGTTCACAAAGCACGGCTGCACACCGGAGAAGATGTGGTGGTGAAGGTGCAGCGTCCAGGGATTGAACGATTATTTAATTTAGATTTTAAAATTATACACGAATTGGTGCGATTTGCTAATCGGTATTTGCCTTGGGTAAGGAAGTATAAACTTGAAGCAATTTATCGCGAATTTTTTGATTTACTCTATCAAGAAGTAGACTATATCCAAGAAGGAAAAAATGCTGATCGGTTTCGGGAAAATTTTACTAATTATCCAGGAATTCTGGTGCCGACGGTTTATTGGCGTTACACGACGAAGAAGGTACTCACGTTAGAATATTTACCCGGAATCAAGATTGACGATCGCCAAACCCTGGAAGCCTGTGAAATCAACACCAATGAGGTGATTCAACGGGGAATTTCTTGTTATCTGAAACAGTTATTAGAAGACGGCTTTTTTCAGACAGATCCGCATCCGGGAAATATGGCAGTTGATCAGGATGGCAGTATTATTTTCTATGACTTTGGCACAATGGCGGAGGTTAAATCCATTGCCAGAGACCAAATGATTAAGACCTTTTTTGCCGTTTTGCGGAAAGATACTGATGAGGTAGTGAATACCTTAACCTATATGGGGTTACTGGAACGGCAACCGGATATGACCCCAGTTAAACGCTTAGTCGGGTTTATTTTAGAACGGTTTCGGGAAAAGCCCATCGATGTGCGGGAATTTGAGGCATTGGGGAATGAGTTGTATGTAATGTTTGAGCAGCAACCGTTTCGTTTGCCTGCACAAATGACGTTTATTTTAAAATCGTTAACCACGTTGGATGGGATTGCGCGGGCTTTAAATCCAGAGTATAACTTATTAGCCGCCAGTCAACCCTTTGTCAAAAATTTAACCGTTTCCAAAGGGCGGGGAGATGTGGTAAAAGAACTGGCAAAACAAGCCAGGGATTTTATTAAATATCAGTTAAATAAGCCGAGTTCCACAGAAGTATTAATTCGCCGCCTAGAAGCCCGAATCGAGCAAGGAGAACTGCAAGTCAGGGTGCGTTCCCTGGAGAGCGATCGCGCCTTAAAACGGATTCATTTGGCGATTAAGAGTTTGATTTATGCCTGTTTGACTGGGTTTGCATTATTGGCGGGAACGGTATTATTATTAGTGCCGCATACGGGGTGGGCAATTGCCGCATTTATGTTGTCGGGATTTTGGTTTGTCATTTTGTTGTATTCGTTAGTTCAGTTGGCGGTAAAGGAAAAATTAGAGAAAATGACCCGTCGTTAGATAGTGCATGATTCAGCTTTTAGTTAACAAGTTAAAGTAACATAATATTTAAACTGAAGTTTCCCCCATCCCGATTGACGATAGAAGCCAAAACTCCCACTAAGGCACCCAGATGTGACTAAACCCGCCCCGATTTTCTCTCCTAAGAGCCTGTTGAGTTTCGCTTACGCTCTACCCAACCGACAAAAACTACGATCGCGATCGCATCGACATTCTATATTGCCCAACCGACTTAAAATAAGCTGGTGGGTTTCGACTTCGCTCAACCCACCCTACAGTAGATCAAGGGTTTTGGCGCTGCCCAAATGCTTATCTGCGTCCCATTAGACTCAAATTTCCATCACCCAGGATTCGCCACCGATGGCTTTAAATCCACTTGAGCATCACCCATGGGTTGATAGCCATTATCTGGCAGAGGACGCCGTTCCTCAATCAAGGCAATTGTACTACTCACCTTTTCCGGGAAAATCACCACCAAACCACCGGACGCTACTCGGTCTAAAGCCGTGTTAATCGCCTCGGTTTCATTGAGAATAATGTCATACTCCCGATCCGGATTCGTCTCCAGAATTCCCTTACAAATCAACTCCGCTGCCTCGCCACTGGGACGTCCCCGTAAATCCGCATCTTCTTTAATAATGATCCGGTCAAAAATGTCCGCAGAGAGTCGTCCCAGGTTAATGAAATCCTCATCTCGGCGATCGCCTGGTCCACCAACGACGCCAACCCGTTCCCCAGACCAATTGCGGACAAAGCCGCCCACAGCTTCATAACTAGCAGCATTGTGGGCATAATCCACTAAAGCATGATACTCACCCAGGTTAAATAAATTCATCCGTCCCGGTGTCTGCGCCACAGACGCCCGGAATGTGGTCAACGCATGACGAATTGCCTCAATCGGAACCCCTTGAGCAAAGGCGGCGAGACTGGCGGCTAAGGCATTAGCAATTTGGAAGGGTGCCATTCCTCTCATGGTCACTGGGACATGTTCCGCCTTCTCAATCCGCAGCGTCCATTCGCCTCGGATTAAAGACAAGTAGCCATTTTCATACACAGCCGCTAAACCTCCCTGTCGGGTGTGCGCTTTCACCACCTCATTGTCGGGATTCATGGAGAAAAATGCCACATGACCTTTGACCCTCTGTGCCATGGCTGTCACCAAGGGATCTTCAGCATTGAGAACGGCATAACCCGCAGGACTCACGGATTCAGCCACTACACTCTTAAGATGCGCCATCTGGTCAAGGGTATCAATGTCACCAATGCCCAAGTGATCCGCCGAGACATTTAAGACAACACCCACATCACAGGTATCAAAGGCTAACCCCGATCGCAGAATCCCACCTCGTGCGGTTTCCAATACCGCCACCTCAACCGTGGGATCTTTGAGAATCACTTGAGCGCTTTGGGGTCCAGTCGTGTCTCCTTGTTCCACCAGATGATCGCCAATGTAGATCCCATCCGTGGTGGTATAGCCCACCCCATGACCCGTTTGCTTATAGATATGGGCAAGCAAGCGAGTGGTAGTGGTTTTCCCATTCGTCCCTGTCACCGCCAGGATGGGAATCCGACTGGCTTGTCCCGGTGGAAACAGCATATCCATCACCGGGGCGGCGACATTGCGCGGTAAACCTTCCGAGGGACACACATGCATCCGGAATCCAGGTGCCGCATTTACTTCCACTACCACACCGTCAATGTCCCGTAGGGGTTGGCTAATATCAGGCGTGACAATATCAATGCCGGCAATATCCAGACCAATAATTTTCGCCACCCGTTCCGCTAACCAAACGTTTTCCGGGTGGATATCGTCCGTGCGGTCTATAGCAATACCCCCCGTACTCAGATTAGCCGTTGCCCGTAAATAACAAACCTCATCTTTTCGGAGAACGGTATCCAAGCGATAACCCTGACGTTCTAAGACACTTAGACTCGTATGATCAACGATAATTTTGGTCAGGACGTTATCATGACCCTCTCCTCGATTGGGATCGCGGTTCGTCCGTTCAATCAGTTCCTCAACCGTGGACTTACCATCCCCAATCACACGCGCCGGAATCCGCTGGGCGACGGCTTCAACTTTGCCATTAATCACCAAGACGCGGTGGTCAAAACCGGGATAATAGCGCTCGACAATCACCGCACGGGAAATATCTTTAGCGCGATCATACGCTTTTTCGGCTTCGTCCCAGTTGCGAATGTCAATCGTAATCCCCCGCCCATGATTACCATCCAGGGGTTTAACCACAATCGGATACCCCCCCACATACTCGATCGCGCTGTCTAATTCGTCCAAATAAAGCACCGTTGTGCCTCGTGGAACCGGAACCCCCGCATCAAACAAAATCTGCTTCGTCCCTTCTTTATCACAGGCTAATTCCACCCCTAAAATTCCGGAGTAATCACTCAAGGTGGCTTGAATTCGCTTCTGATGCAACCCGTAGCCAAGCTGAATCATGGCTCTGGCACTTAGGGTAAGCCAGGGAATGCCTCGGGCGTCGGCTTCTTTGACCAAGGCTTCTGTACTCGGTCCTAACGCCGCATCGCGAGCCAGTTCGCTCAGGTCTTTTAAGTCTTGAGCTAACTCCCGTTGGGGATAGGCTCTGGTATCGATAATACTTTGGCACAAGCGCACAGCCGCCCTAGCCGCATAGCGACCCGCCTGCTCGTCAAGGTACTCGAAAACCACTTGATAAATTCCGGCTGTCCCAGTTTCCCGAGTCCGACCAAACCCAACGCGCATTCCTGCCAGTTCCTGAAGTTCCAGCGCCACATGTTCGATAATATGCCCCATCATCGTGCCTTCTTTGACCCGACTTAAGAACCCACCCCGAACACCCGGAGAACAGAAATGATCCTCTAGACTGGGTAGCGTCTCTACCAGTCCTTCGTAGAATCCCGGCAGTACATTGGAGGGTTTATCGATGAGTTCCTCCAAATCAAGACGCATGACAATAAGTTTATGGCGTCGAATGCTCCAGTAGTTGGGACCGCGTAACGTCTGGATTTTTAGAATTCTCATAGTTAGTGATGAAATCGGGGATGGTTCACAATGTCGGCTTTTTAAGCACAAACTAGGGATTGTGCAAAATCTATTTTAGGAATTTCTTTAACATTACGTGACATCCTCCTACCCTGGATCTCCAGATTAGAGCGTAGACTTCTCAAGTATCGCGACTTACATTGTCTCAACATTTTTGCCAGTTCTCAAAAGTCCTCCACGTAATCGGGGGAGTAGTCTACTCTTGCCCTGATTGGATTCACCCGTTTTGAGTGGATGGGAAATCTTATCTAGTTTCCGACTGTTCAAAGCTATCAAACTGTTCATTCTGAACATTTTGCCGGAAGGATTTTTGAGTTTTGACCCAACGCGCTTGCTCAAGGGAACCTGGTTTTGAGTTTAGCTGCTAAAATCTCCCTCAGCTCCCCCCGGCTTCCAGACGTAGCATGCTACGTCTCTACATTGCTCCCCCGGCTCAAAAATGCCGTCCTGCATTAGGCGTTGACTGGCATTAATGCTCGTTTATAGACATGATAGCGATCGCCATGACATAAAACATGCACTCGCAGGTTATGTAGACCAATGGGATCGGTGCTGCCAATATCCACTTGATTGGTGTGAGACAGTTCTCCGGGATCAATAATCGTCACCGTACCTTTGCCCATAACCTGTAACCAACCATCTCGCTCAAAGATGATACAAGTATCTTCATCGATGCCGATCCCCAAGCGATCTGGGTGCATGGCGATCGCACTAATTAAGCGGGCGATGCGATTCCGATTCAGAAAATGCTGATCGACGATCACTTCCGGAATAATCCCCAAACCTGTTGCCATATCGACTAAAGAGCGATTCGGGGATTCACCACTCCCGCCGCCAGCAATCATGTGATGTCCCATCACCGCCGCACCTGCACTGGTTCCGGCTAAGGTAATTTCCCCTAAATGTACCCGTTGACAGACTTTTTCCATTAGCGGGGTATCCGAGAGTAAACCACACAAGCGCAGTTGATCCCCACCGGTCATGAATACACCCGTACAGGCTTCCACATACTCTTGTAAATCAGAATCCGACCCTTGAGCGCGATCGCGCACATCCAGGACTTTAATCTCCTTTGCTCCCATATCCTCAAAAATCCGCTGATAGCGATCGCCAATAATCGCGGGTTCTCGCGACGCCGATGGAATAATCGCAATTCGCGCCTCACCTGCACCCGACCGACGAAAAAAGGTTTGCAGGATCTCCCGTCCATGAACTTTATCTTCCGCACCACCAATAACAATGATTGCGGTTTTTGTCGATTGAGGCATTGTCGTCGCTTGGAATTGAGAGTCTAACTGCAGCATACTGTCGATGTCGAGTTCGGGCATAAGGTGAGTTCAATACTTTAGTGTCGCGCTAGGGCTAGAACTGTCACTTTATTACGATTTTGACTCTAGCTCAACTACTGGTCTGGGCTGTCCTGGGCAAGCTTCTCCACAACTAAACACCATCCCGCTTGGCTTTGATCAGATGCACTCTGCAGCCGCCTAAATACGGTGAATCGATGGAAATGGTCACTTGTTTAGCTGCCAAAGAAGGCTCACTCACGACACTGAGCCGTTCGGAAAAAGTCGGGCGTTTCCCAGTCATCACGGCAAATTATACCAATAATTACTTATACTATGAGTTAGTGTTGACCCTTTTTGTCTTAACAGCTACCCAATTCTTGTGCGCGTTGATGTTATAACACTGTTTCCTGATTTCTTTACCTCTCCCCTAGCCTCAGGACTGCTGGGTAAGGCATTGACCAAACAAATCGCCCAAGTCCACCTAATCAATCCTCGTGATTTTGCCACGGATAAACACCGACGGGTTGACGATGAACCTTATGGGGGTGGGGTGGGGATGTTAATGAAACCCGAACCAATTTTTGCGGCGGTGGAGTCGTTGCCCATATTACCTCGACGAGAGGTGATTTTAATGACGCCCCAAGGACAACCGATGAACCAGCCTCTGTTGGTGGAGTTGGCGACGGGTTATGACCAGATTGTGATTATCTGTGGACATTATGAAGGTGTCGATGAACGAGTCTTACATTTAGTGACGCGAGAGGTATCCTTAGGGGATTTTGTCTTAACCTGCGGTGAAATTCCCGCACTCGCCCTAATTAATGGGGTGGTGAGATTACGTCCTGGAACAGTGGGGAAAGTGGAATCCCTCAAATCAGAGAGTTTTGAAGCCGGATTATTAGACTATCCCCAGTGGACACGCCCTGCTGAATTTCGCGGTTTGCACGTCCCAGATGTTTTATTATCGGGCAATCATCAGGCGATTGACCAGTGGCGCAAAGACCAACAGATTCAGAGAACCCGGAAACGTCGCCCTGATTTATACAACAAATGGGTTAAGCAGGCTGAAAATCCGCCGAGTCCGAGTAATGAAAGGGATAGAGACACAAGCCTGTAGGGGCGGGTTTTACTTCTCAACATTTCCCCCTCATCCCCTAACCCCAACTCCGGTCCGTGGGGAGAAGGGGGATCGGATGCTCTTGCTCCCCTCTCCCGTGCAAAAAAAGCGAAGCATCCTTAATGGGATTTCAGCAACTTGGCTTAACCGATGTAACTTGTTCCCAGGAGAGTTTTGAGCGGTTGGTTAAAGGCGGCGCGATCGCGCTATTTTGGCAATATGACAAGAGATCGCACGTCGGTGCGCCCCTACAGTTCTAAATACCACATTGTCTCTACCCAGTTAAAAAAGGAAACTCTACATTCACATTCCATCGCCGACCATCGTGAAGTAACAAGGTGAGATGAGATGCCATGAACTTAAAGTCTAACGGTTGGTTCTCAAATTCAGTCCATGCCTTGCGGAAATTCTGTCGCTTCAAATCACGAAAAGCAATGGTGACATGAGGAGAAAAGGAGCGATTTTTAGAACGCTCATCAACGATACCTAGGGATTCTTCTAGATATGCCATTAAATCCTGTTGAATCGCGAGCAGTTCTGGAGTCTTCAGAACGTTGACGTAAATAACACGAGGTTTAAACGCCCCAAACCCTTGAAGGGTTATGGAAACGGGTTTTCTGGTTTTAGCAAAACTTTTCAGGGATTCTTCAAGAATAGGTACAGCATCGACTTCCCATTTAAAAGGGGATTGCAGTGTAATATGGGGTGGAGATTTGAGGGCAGCTTTACTCTCATAAACATCAGCACAATGTTGCTTGATCTCCATAATCGAGTCTTGAATAGTTTGAGGAGGAAGTAGGGCGATAAAAAAGAGTTTTTTCATATTAAGCCATAAAAATAGGGTTTCGTCGAGACGGTTTTCGAGATTAAGTCGGTTAGCAAAAATAAACTCAACATTCCACCAGTTATGTAAATAGGGGCTGCTGAATAAGTGCTGTGGTGAGGGGGAGCTGGGGGAGCTGGGGAAGCTGGGGAAGATGAGGAAGATGAGGAAGATGGGGAAGATGGGGAAGATGAGGAAGATGGGGAAG
>CAKZMA010001261.1 GCA_937127375.1 uncultured Coleofasciculus sp.
TCGATACACCCGACTGGAGGATATATTTTTCCCAAGTCTTAAGTAATATAAACAGGTGAGGACAAGTTTACCCCTCCGGGGATGGCATTGCCTGACAGTTCTCACCATCTGAACCCACAATCTAACGATGGACTGTCGCTTACAATCCGAGTTACTTCCATCATCAGAACACAACTATGGCATCCTCTGACTCCCAAACCTCTATCCCTGAACCTTCAGACCAAGCGTGGGAATCCTCGGATTCTATTATCTCCGACGCCGACCAACCCCTAAGGAAATCCTCAAATAAGCCTAAATTATGGCTGGGGTTGTTACTCACTCTGTTAGTTTTCGGTGGTGGGGGTTGGGCGGCTTGGCGTTTTTTACTGCAAAATAACTCACCTCCCACCGCCCAGCAACCTCAAGCCACCCCGGTAAAACTGGAGCAGGTAGACTCAAGTACGCTGGAAGACAGTTCTCAGTTTGTGAGTACCTTAGAGGCGGAACAAAAGGTCGAATTGCGACCTGAAACCGCTGGTCGAATTACCCGAATCGTTGCTTCATCAGGCGATCGCATCCAAGCTGGAGATATAATTCTACAACTGAAGCCAGAACGAAGTGAAGCTGAACTCAGAAGTGCGATCGCGGATGTGAATGCACAAACCGCTACCCTGAATAATGCTCAAGCCGAAGTGAGAGCCGCCCAAGCCGACATTGCCCGTCTCAAAGCGGAAGTGGGGCGTCAAGCGGCTGAAGTGCAAAGCCGAGAAGCAGACTTAGAACTGGCGCGAGTCAACTATCAACGGGCAGAACAGTTGGTGTCTCAGGGGGTTCAACCTAGACAAGAACTCGATGATAAAAAACGCGATCGCAATCAAGCCATCGCCGCCCGTGATGCAGCCGCTCAAGCCTTAGCCGCCTCTAAGGAAGCCCTGAATGTGTCACAACAACGAGTCCAAGCCGCCCAAGCCACGGAAGCTAGAGTCGCTGCGAACCTGTCTAGTGCGAGGGCGGATGTGGAGGTAAAACAGGAAGAGTTGCAATTTAATCGCGTCGTCGCTCCCATTGATGGAGTCGTTGGAGATATTCCCGTCAAAGTGGGAGACTATGTAAATGTGGGTGATACCCTCACCACCATTACTCAAAACCAAACCTTAGAAGTTGAAATCCCGATTGACGAACAGGACAAAGAGAGGATGCGTCAGGGACTCACCGTGGAGCTACGGAACCAAGGTATCCCGGACAGTGAACCACCCATTGCAACAGGGCGGATTAACTTTATTTCACCACAAGTGGATAAAAATACCCAAACCCTCTTGACAAAAGCCACGTTTTCTAATCCAAATGGTCGCCTGTACGATCAACAGAAAGTGGATGCACGAGTCATCTGGGAAAAACGCTCTGGGGTGTTAATTCCCGTTAATGCTGTGTCTCGTATGGCTGGTAAACCCTTTGTCTTTGTCGCCCAACCCCCAGAGGAAGCCAAACCGGGCGCACCTGAACTCATCGCCCAGCAACGACCAGTGAAATTGGGTAGTATTCAAGGGAATCGATATCAAGTTATCGAGGGTATCGAACCTGGAGATAGAATCGTTGTCTCCGGTATCCTTAATTTGTCCGATGGTGCTGCGATTATTCCAGATTCTTAGTTATTTGTCATTCGTCATTCGTCATTCGTCATTTGTGATAATTGAACGGTTAGGTCAGGGCGGGTTTAGTTATATCAGGGTGAAAACGAAACGTTAGTGATAAAACCCGCCCCTACAAAAGATGCTTCCCCATCTCCCCCAGCTCCCCATTCCCTAAAATTTAAATGTTTGTTGAATTTTTTATTAAACGACCTGTATTTACAACTGTTTGCTCCCTGATCATCTTACTCATCGGAGCAATTAGTATTCCCACGCTTCCTGTTGCCCAATATCCTGATATTAGTCCCAAACAAGTTAGTGTCCAAGCCAACTATAACGGTGCCGATGCTCAAACCGTGGAAAATGCGGTGACGACTATCTTGGAACGGGCAATTAATGGTGTCGATGGGATGCGCTACATGACATCAAGTAGTAGTAATGATGGCACCAGTTCGATCAATATCACCTTTGCAGCAGACAAAGATCAAGATATTGCAGCAGTTGATGTCCAAAATCGCGTCTCTTTAGCTGAACCCCAATTGCCAGAATCTGTACTCCAAACCGGGGTCACGGTAAATAAGGAATCGGCTAACTTCCTAATGGCATTTGGTTTGTACTCAGAAAATGGTGAGTACGATAATCTCTTTTTAAGTAACTACGCTGACCTGTATTTGGTAGACGCCCTAAAACGAGTGAATGGGGTGGGAAATGTACAAATTTTTGGTGAACGTACTTATGCGATGCGGCTTTGGCTTGATCCCCTGCGTCTTGCTAGTCGGAATCTGACGGCTCAAGATGTGGTGGATGCATTGCGGGAACAGAATATCCAGGTGGGTGCAGGGCGTATTGGTCAACCCCCCGCGCCAGAGGGACAGCAATATCAAATTGATTTACGGGCAATTAGTCGCTTGGAAACGGTTTCAGACTTTGAGGAATTGATTTTAGCCACCGATGAAGATGGCACCCTGATTAAACTTAACGATGTTGGTCGTGTAGAATTGGGGGCGCAAAATTATGGCACGTTCCTGCGATTTCGGGCAAATGAAGCAGTCGGGTTGGGGATTAATACCGTTCCTGGGAGTAACGCCCTAGACGTAGGGAAAGCGGTGAAAGCAGAAATGGCAAAACTGGCGGCGGATTTCCCACCAGGGATGACTTATGATATCGGGTTTGACACCACTGATTTTGTCAACCAGTCGCTGTCGGAAGTGGTGTTTACCCTGCTTAAAGCGGTGGGATTGGTGGTGTTGGTTATTTTTGTGTTTTTACAAGATTGGCGCACCACGATTATTCCGGCGATTACGATTCCCGTGTCTCTAATTGGTACGTTTGCCTTTGTCAAGATTTTTGATTTTTCGATTAATAGTTTGACCTTATTTGGTCTAACCCTAGCCACGGGGATGGTGGTGGATGATGCAATTGTTGTAGTTGAAGATATCACCACCAAGATTCAACGGGGAGGGATTAAATCTCGACAAGCGGCGATTATTTCCATGCGGGAATTGGTGGGGGCAATTATCGCCACCTCATTGGTGTTAATGGCGGTATTTATTCCAGTGGCTTTCTTTCCGGGGACAACGGGGGCGTTATATCGACAATTTGCGCTAACTATTGCCTTTTCAATTGCCGTTTCCACGTTTATGGCGCTGACGCTGACGCCAACCCTGTCTGGCTTAATCTTACGGCAAAAGCCAGAGGCGACCGGGTTTTGGGGTCACTTTTTTGATGGATTTAATTGGTTCCTAGAGGGAATGCAGCAGCGATATCGACGATTTCTGATTATCCTGACTCGCGTGAAAACTCTGGTGATTGTGGCGTTTATTGGTTTATTAGCACTAACGGTGTGGGTTTACGAAATTGTGCCATCCGCGTTTCTCCCGGATGAAGACCAAGGTTATTTTTTGACGATTGTCCAAGGACCAGAGGGTTCATCACTCAACTACACTCATGATGTGATTGAGCAGATTGAAGATATTATTTTACCCTTGGATGAAGTGCGAGCCACGTTTGCGGTGGGGGGTTTTGGTTTTAGTGGGAATACGGCGAATAGCGCGATCGTTTTTACCACGCTGAAGCCTTGGTCAGAACGAACTGATCCCTCTCAGTCTGCTGAAGCTGTGATTAATAAAGTCCAGGGTGCTTTGTTTGGGATTAAAGAAGCCAGAGTGTTTCCGGTGAATCCTCCCTCAATTCCCGGCTTGGGGAGTTTCGGTGGGTTTCAATTTCAACTGCAAGACCGCCGAGGTAATTTTAGCTTGGATTCGCTCATTGCAAATATGGGAAAATTGCTCGGTGCTGGTAATCAGAATCCCCAGTTGCAGGGGGTATTTAGTACCTATGCAGCCAATACCCCTCAGTTACAGATTGAGGTGAATCGTAATCGGGCGAAGGCGTTGGAGGTGGATATTGATGATATCTTTGAGACGTTGCAGACCTATTTAGGGTCGCGTTATGTGAATGACTTTACCCTAGAACGACGCACCTATCGGGTTTATGTCCAAGCTGACGCTCAATTCCGCTCAAATCCAGAGGATATTAATCAACTTTATGTGCGTTCAGCACGGGATGAGATGATTCCTCTGGGGAATTTGGTCACGGTGACGCAAACCACAGGGGCGCAAACCATTAATCACTATAACTTGTTCCGCTCGATTGAAATTAATGGGTCAGCCGCGTCGGGAGTTAGTTCGGGAGACGCAATTCAAGCGATGGAAGAAGTCGCTGCTGAGGTGTTACCGCCGGGATTAGGCTATGAATGGTCTGGGTTATCGCTGGAGGAAATCCAGTCTGGCGGTCAAGCGACGATTATTTTCGGCTTTGGCTTGGTGTTTGTGTTTTTAGTGTTGGCGGCTCAATATGAAAGTTATATTGACCCGATTATTATTCTCTTGGCGGTTCCTCTGGCGATTTTGGGAGCGCTAATGGCGCAATCGTTGCGAGGTTTACCCAATGATGTCTATTGTCAGATTGGCTTGGTGATGTTGATTGGTTTAGCCAGTAAGAACTCGATTCTGATTGTAGAATTTGCCAACCAGCTACGCGACCAAGGAATGACGCTGAGGAAAGCCGCGATTGAGGCGGCGCAGCAGCGTTTGCGACCGATTTTGATGACAGCGATTTCTACATTGTTCGGGATTTTTCCCCTGGTAATCGCGACAGGTGCGGGATCAGGAAGCCGTCAATCCCTGGGAACGGCGGTGTTCGGGGGAATGTTCATCGCCACGTTCCTGAGTCTGTTTGTGGTTCCTATCCTCTATATTGTGATCAAATCGGGGAGCGATCGCTTATTTAATTCCTCTGGCAAAAACCAGAAGACACCGGAGTCACAAGAGCTTGAGCCGAAACCTGAAGTAACAATGCGGTAATATTTGTTAAAGGAATGCCGCCAAATGTATCAAAAACGATGAACAAAAATTATCTAATGTTAATAAATCCATAATTTTGTTGCAAAAATTGACTTTAGTTACCCAGTTTCCCTAATCTTTGGTAAATGTAAACGTAGAATACAGCAAATTACTACAGTTTTTTCAGTTTAGGTTAGGGAAAATGAATAGTAAGCGAATTATTTTCTCCAGCGTTATCACGGGTATTGCGGGTGTAATTTTAGGCATCGGGGTGGCTGAAATTAATCATGCCGATCAGCGACCCAATGCCATGTCTCAATATGCCACAATTGGCGGGGTGATGGGATTAGCCGTGGGTGCGGGTCAACAGGCGCTGCGAGAATTAGAGGAATTGTCAGAAGAGTCATAAGTAGGTGGGGACAATTAAAGTTAACGGCTGAGATCGTCATTTGTCATTCGTCATTTGTCATTTGTCATTTGTTATACTCGCTACCCTTGAGAAGCAAGCTACGCCCTTTGTAAGGGTTTGAGGCTTGTTTACATAACTCCATAAGGTTGAATTTATTTCCGCAAACCTGCTTAATAGACGCGCTATATAGCGATCCTCGTATAACCAAGTAAATTTTAGCTGACAATTTAATACTTTGAACCCGTTTTAACGGGTTTTAGCTTTTAGCCAGAACTTTAGTTCTCGGCTATTTCTGTGTGACTTAAGCAATTTATTTCAGGCATTGACTACATCTTGATTATCGGAATGACAGAACTTTTTTACGGTCGTTTTGCATAATTAATTCAAGTAACCAAAAACAAACAACCGTTAAACCTGTCAAAACTGTACCCGTGGCAAAACACCAACTATATCCAAAACTCGCCGCTATATAGCCGCTGACAAGAGAACCCACCATTGTTGCCACTCCAATAATTGAATTATAGACTCCCAGCGCCATTCCTTCCTCACCTTTGGTTGCCAGACTTGCTACTGAAAGGGTACTGGCAACATTAATCACAGCCCAGGTTACACCCGTAAATAAATGAGCAAATCCAATCATAACTAAACTCGCTGGTGTTGGCTTTAAAAATGCCAGAAGGGTAAAAACAATAAAAACTGCCACCCGCACGGCTGTTCCCAGCGTTTGCCATCTAAGGCTGTCATGGTTTTGCACGAACCGACCGATGGGAAAATAGAGAAATGCCTCAATCAATGCCTTGCCAAAAATAATTAAGAAAATCAAGGAATTTGTCGCTCCCAAAACCTCAGCCAGAAAAATCGGGAAGGGAAGATAGACAATTTGAACCGCTAGAAAAAATAGAGCCGAACACAGGTAATAAAGATAAAGGTGACTATAGAGGTTTTGATGTATCTGATTTAACCACTCTGGACGCAGAATAAAGTAAATCATCCGGGATGGATAAAACAGCACTCGCCGTTCAATAACACCGACAGAAAGTCGTCCGAGTAACGATGGGCTAAATAGGCGATTGGAACGAACCTGCTGCGGTTCCTGTACCCAGATTAAACAGAGAATTAAGCTGAGAAATGTTGCCCCAGATGCAAAAACAAATAAACTTCGCATCGCTGAGACAGTACCCCACGAATCCGAGACAAGTTCTTGCCAAATCCCGCCGCCAATTAAAGCGATAACAAAACTCCAACCTCCAATCAGATAAAACCGACCAAAGGATTGAGACCATTGTTTTTCGGGAATAGTGTCTAATACGAGAGCAGTTGATACAGGAATAATGGCTGCCATCACAAATCCTGCCACTATACTGAATTGCTGCACTTGGATAAGATTGTCTGCCACACCAATCCGCCACATACACAAAGCAAATCCAACATATCCCAGAATTAGAAACGGGCGACGGTATCCTAATCGGTCAGAGAGATTTCCCCACAGGGTAAAAGCAACCACACCAGCCAGGGAGACTAAGGAATTGGTTTTACCTACATCGGTGATACTCCCACCAACGACTTGCACGATAAACAGGGGAAGCAGGTTAATGAAAAAGCATTCTCCTATTTTGTACGGAACTAAATGGAAAAACCAAAGTGGCGTTGAAGATAACAAACTGATTTTAACCATAAGGTTTAGCCTGCTCATCCCGGTTTAGATAAATGTGAAAGGCACTACCGTTTTCAGCGAGTATCGCTATTCAAAAGTAGAGACGTAGTAGGTTACGTCTTTTGAAAATTTAAAGAAGTCAAAAGGAATTTTATGTGGCTCATTTACGGTGAGAACAAGCCACATAAGACGGCTTTAAGTTTGCTATTGGCTTGGTGGCGAATTCCTGACTCTTCGTTGCTCAGAGCAAGTTTTCTGAAGCCAACAATTTGTAGTGAAGCTGCCAAGCTAATGCAAGATCTGTCCTGAGCAATATAGCCCGTGAATGCTAGATGTGAACGTTTCTGTTATAGCAATCGCCATAGCGGTTAGGACGCATCATTTATGTAGAGACGCGCTATGGCGCGTCTCTACCCTAACGGATATGAGGTCTCCTTTAAAATCAAATGATTAGTATACATTTCTATATCCCTAAGTATACATCTTTTAAGCATCAATGGCTTGTTCCTTTTCCCTGTTCCCTCCCCTGACAAAGTGAGTGCGGTAGAGACGTTGCACCGAACATCTCTACTCGTTCATTAGTCAAAAAACGCAACAATGTCAAGGATTATTTGGAAAACTCATAGACGACCAAAAGTCCATGAGCAGTTCCCAAACCTTGCTGGAAGTTCCACTCTAGATTCCGCAACAAATAGGCAAGTTGGGGTTCAACTAAATTGGCTCTAGGGTCTTCAAAACACAGTGTCGGTGCGGTGCGTACCACGTTGCGAATTGTACGGATCGCGTCTTGGACAACAGGGGGATAACCCGCTTGCGGTTCAGCGAGTAACTTATGAGGGTTGCGCCACTGATCTAGAGCCTCAATGCAGGCATAAACGACTGCATTCCAAGCATCTTGAAAATTGGAGAAGAAGCGATTGATATGAGGATGATCCGGATGAGGATTGTACTGAAAAATTAACTGAGACAAATCGGTGCGACAGTTGATTTCATGCAGAGAGTTAATCGCCGCCCGAATTGGAGGGGCATCGGGATTGAATTCACGGGTATTCATGTGGCGACCCACCAAAATCGAGCGATCGCATAATCGTCGCCGGGAAATCTTTACCCCTTTATTTTCAGCTACGGCGTGGATAAACTGATCGAACTCCTCGCCACCCCAATACCGAATCTCGAATCGTTCCACCTCAATTTCGCCCCTAGCATCTGGGGGATAGATGTAGGACATCGAGTAGGTATTCATCGTAGATTGCTTCCCAGCCGATTCGCCCCAATAACGGGGCCACTCATAGGAATAGCGACCCAGAAAATCGCCCACAAAAATGGCTTTGTCTCCTATATGGTCGCAAATATCGCCAATCACTCTGGCTAATGAGCGATCGTTGAGGTGTGACAATGCCCCATAAGAAGAAAAGTAGATATCGTAGGTAGGTTCCCCCACAGCAATGGGTAGCCCTTCATTTAAATCCGCGACCTCAAACTTGGTTTGCGGATGGTCAGCATGGAGAGTCGCGGCTTTCTCAATCATCGCTGGACTGATATCCACACCCTTGTAGTGACCAATATCCTGATAATCCAGTACATTCTCAATCTGAGCATCGAGTGTTGGCAGAGTTCGGGGTAAACTCGTTAGGATACCTAAGCCTTCTCCTGCACCACAGCCCAAATCCATCACCCGAAGATCAGTTCCTTCCTCTTGCTTCTGGATAACCAGAGGACTGAGAAAATGACTCATGACATTACGGTTAAAGCGGTCTTCCCATAACCGTCTCACATTGTCATGTTTACCAAATAGACCGGGAGAATGATAGTCATAAGCACCAATCGCTACAGCTTTGGCGTAATTTTTAAGAACGTCGAGTTGCTTCATGCGGTTGAGATTGTTGCTAATTAGGGACATTGGTCAATCTGATTCTCTAAACGACTGGGATTGATCCCAGCCTTACCTTAGATACAGAAAAAGCCAGTTAATCTTACCACGCTCTGACTTTGCCCGATTGACTGTTCATCGCTAACCTCGTGAGACCTCGCATTCAGCGATCGAAAAGCTTGCGCGTAGCGCGTAAGCAATGGGCGAAGGAATAGAGGTCAAATCTTACCACTTTGAGTGGTAAGATTTGACAATCCAGTTGAAGGCACGACGATTAAACCCGTGCTTCGCTGCAACAACCTGACTTTTTTGGCAGTAAACTGCCCAATTCGTTTCCAGTTTCCGTTAGAAACAGAAACCTGTGTTTTGGTGTCTCCAGAACACCAGCCCGTATAGGTTTTTCCGGCTTTTTCAGCTACAACCTTGTCTCCTTTTCTGAAGCTATGACGAGTAACCGTGCCGCCATACTTTCGTCGCTTGCCACCCTTGGATGGAACAAATAGGTGCAACTGCCGGCGGTTAATAGGTGGTCTGCGGATTACCGTAAACGGCGCTGGTGTTATATGAACACCACCCTCCCAGTTGCCATGCTTGGCATTCTTAGAATATCGCTCCCGCCATTGAATAAACTCAAACGCCGCTAGGCTCACACCATCAACAGCGTGTGTCTCTGGTGTCTGGTTAGCACGACTAGGTTTAGTCGGCATTAAGGGTTTGCCTGACTTTGATAGAACTGGTACTCGTAACATGGGTGATAAACCTCACGAGTTAAGTTATCAGTTATCAGTTACCAGGTATCGGTTATCATTTATCAGCCAATTACTGACCACTGATAACTGACCACTGACCACTGACCACTATGTCCCTTCCCACCATCTCGGTTAAGATGTCCTGACTTAACAGCGACTCGACAAAAAGCCTTAAATGTAACTCGGACTAGGGAGGCATCCGAGAGTTTGTACCAAACCGAGACTCTATGTGGTATTCAACGGTTTAAACAGTCCGTTTGTCCGGCAATCCCCAACTTCAACGAAGTAAGTTGGGGTTATTGAATGTGTGCTGTTTATTAGCCTTGACCCAGTATAAATTAGTTCATGAATAAAATTTAAGCCAGTTCGGAAACAGCAGACCAGGATGATCAACACCAACGAGTTGCAAACACGAGCCAAAATAACTGAGCAGTTACCCGATATTCTCCAAGAATTGCATCGCTTATATCAGCCTCTGAAAGCGGGATGGGTTGCCGACTATATCCCAGAGTTGGCGCAAGCGAATCCGGATTGGTTCGGGATTACGGTGGTGACGGTGGATGGTCAGGTTTATACCGTTGGTGATACGTCGATCCCGTTTACGATTCAGTCAATTTCAAAGCCGTTTGTCTATGGACTGGCTCTGGAAGATCATGGGTTGGACTATGTTTTGGAACGAATTGGGGTTGAACCAACCGGAGAAGCTTTTAATGAAATTATCGAACATGAGGAGATCCAAGAGCGAAAGTATAATCCGATGGTGAATGCGGGCGCGATCGCAACCACCAGTTTGATTAAAGGGTTAGATTTATTTGAGCGGCAAACTCGCTTACTGCGTATGTTCCACCGCTATATCGGTCGAGAGGTGCAAGTGGATCAGGCGCTCTTCCAGTCCAAGAAGAAAACCGATAACCTGAATCGAGCGATCGCCTATATCATGCAGAATTTTGGCTTGCTCGAAGGCAAGATTGATGACATTCTCGACCTTTACTTCCAGCAGTGCGCCTTAATGGTCAATTGCCAGGACTTAGCGGTGATGGCGGGTACTCTGGCAAATGCTGGCATCAATCCAATTACAGGAGAACGCGCCCTGAAAGCTGATTATGTGAAAAACTTAATCAGCATCATGTATACCTGCGGTCTGTATGACTTCTCCGGTCAATGGACGTACAAAGTCGGTCTACCTGCCAAAAGTGGTCTATCTGGGGCAATTATTGGTGTAGTTCCCAACCAAATGGGAATTGCTGTGTTTTCTCCTCCTCTAGGAGAACACAGTAAAAGCCTGCGAGGGGTCAAGGTGTTTGAAGCCCTATCACAGCACTTGCGACTTCATGTCTTTGATAAAGTCGTTGACACGCCAGGTTATTTGCCAGAAACGATTAACCAAGACGGTAACAACAGTACTGAATGTCTGGACATTAACGATGAGCAGTTAGCGATCTCCCAAAAAACACCGTCCTATCCCCAGTCGCGGGCAGTCGATGAAGGCACAACGAACACGCTACCGATGCGAGAACGCCCACCGAAAGTCACGCCAAAGCTCAACTCGGCAGCCATGATCGCTCAGTTGCATGTGAGTCCCACGTCCTTTATTACCGATTTGCGGGAATTACATCGCCAGTATCTTCCCCTCAGACAAGGGAAAATTTATGTGAGCGAACCGGATCTGGTGGAAATTAATCCCGATTGGTTTGGTATCTGTATTGTTACCGTCGATGGTCAAGTTTACACGGTTGGCGATTGGGAGCAACCGTTCTTAATTCAGTCCATCTCGAAAGTGTTTGCCTATGGAATGGCACTTTCGGATTGGGGACGAGATTATGTGGTCAGCCGAGTGGATGTAGAACCAACTGGAGATGCCTATAACTCGCTCATCAAGGTAGAAGAGAACTCCAAGCGCCCCTACAATCCCATGGTAAATACAGGTGCGATCGCGATTACCAATTTAATTGAGGGAAAAGGACCGGCTCATCGACTGAATCGTCTCCTGGAAATGTATCGTCGCTATGTGGGTCATCGTGTTTTTGTGGATACACCCAGCTTAGTGTCTGAACAAACCGCAGGCGATCGCAACTGGGCAATTGCGTACTTGTTGCGAAATTTTGGCATGATTTCTGGGGAAATCAAACAAACCCTGGATCTCTATCTCCAGCAGTGTTCGGTAATTATCAACTGCCACGATTTAGCGGTGATGGGAGCCACTCTTGCCAACAATGGGGTCAATCCGATGACGGGAGAACAGGCAATTCATTCCGATTATATTAAGGACTTACTCAGTGTTATGTTTACCTGTGGCATGTATGACTTTGCTGGGGAATGGGTGTACAAAGTCGGGTTTCCAGCTAAGAGTGGCGTTGGGGGTGGCATTATTGGCGTTGTTCCCGGTGTCATGGGAATTGCCGTCTTTTCACCTCCCCTGGACAAGCGGGGGAACAGTATCCGGGGGATTAAAGTGTGTGAGGAACTATCGAGGCGCTTCGGCTTACACATCTTTCAATCATAACGATTTGCCCCTCGGCTCCCCCGGCTCCCCCGGCTTCCCCGGCTCCCTCGGCTCCCCCGGCTCCCCCGGCTCCC
>CAKZMA010001262.1 GCA_937127375.1 uncultured Coleofasciculus sp.
GGCGTCGTGTCAAAGCCTTATCACCAAATTTATCGCAACAGGAGAAACTACAGCTCAAACAGCAAGCTGATCAAATCTCCCAGTTAGGTGACAATTCCAACAACATTCCGATTAAACCTCCAAACCCCACAACCGTCGCGAATCCGAGTCTGTCAAAATCCGGTGAGGTGGCAAATCAGCCGACAACGCTAGCTGCTGATGCTGTAGATATTCAAGCAGATGCATTAGAGGAACAAGAGCAAGAAGAAACTCAAGAGCGTGACGAGATTTCTTTAGCATCAGCCTCCGATGGTTCCGCATCAGATGGTACTAGAGAGCGTCAGGAAATAGCCGACAGTGACGCCGAGGAAATCACGGAACCCCAGGTAAACAGCGTCGAGAATTAAGAAGAAGAAACTGATATTCAGGCTAAAGCCGAACAACCCGCTCGTAATTTACTCGAAATTCCGGTAAACGTTTCAGGGATACCATCATCCTCAATTCAGAGACAAGTTAATCTGGGCAAGTTCACCAATTCCTATCCTCAGCAAATTCAACCCGCCTCTCACCCCAGATTAAATCAACTCAATGCTTTTCAAACTGGCAAAGTTGTACAGCCGCAGCGAATTCAGTCGCCTGTTAAGCCAGTCAATCCTGTATTGAATCAGCGACACACTCAAACTGAGGCAGAAACGGTTCAGAAGCAAGGTACACCACAATCATCTGACGCCAGTGAAGTCGAGGCTGCACCGAATCTAGAGCAAGAGATTCAACAGAAACGAGGTAGCGGACAGCCAATTTCCAATAAAATACGCCAGCCAATGGAGCAGGCGTTTGGGGCGGATTTTAGTCAAGTTCAGGTTCACACGGATAGTAAGTCGAACAAACTGAATGAGTCAATTCAAGCCAAGGCATTTACCACAGGTACAGATATCTTCTTTAAACAGGGAGAATATCAACCCGATAATCAGCCAGGACAGGAATTATTGGCGCATGAATTAACTCATGTTGTTCAGCAAAATGGTAGTAAAGTTCAGGCAAAAACGGATAGCCAAGTCGGGACAAAAGCAAATAAGTTACAGACAAAAGAACGCCTGGTATCCGGTTTTCCGGCACAACTGAAAATCCAACGCCGAGAAAATCCCCAAGAACAAGTAGAAAAAGAGAATAAACCCCAGCCAGCACAACCCGCACCCGCGCCAGCATCCGGTGGTAACGCCGCTCCAGCTACTCCCCAGGTAGCCAATGAAGGTGGGGGTGCAGCAGCCGCCCCAGAGATGGTAGAAAGTGGGGATGCGGCAGCAGCACCTGAAATGGCAGCAGGTGGCAGTACAGCCGAAACACAGCCAGCCGCTTCTGGCGGTGCAGCACCGGGGGCTGGTGGCGGAGCAACATCTCCCGCTTCCCCAGAAGAAGATCCTGGATTCCAAGGTGTGGTTAGTCAGGTGGAAGGGGTTGCCGAACAAGAGCGACAACATGATCCAGCCGAATCCGAGTCTCAGGAAGCCCAAGATGCAGCGCAATCACCTGATAGTGAGGTAGAGAGCCAAGCGCAAGATGCTCAGGTTCAGCAAATGGATCAGCAGGAGCCAGGAACCTTCAATGCGGAAGCGTTCAAGACGGCATTGCTGGAACGAATTGCGGCGATTACTCCCACCAATCAAGAAGAAGCCGAACAATTCCAAAACAATAATCAAATCGATTCAGTTAGGCAAGAGGTATCCTCACAAGTTACCCAGGAACAGGAACAAGCCGCAGGAGGTATTCAAGAGACAGTCGAGGCAGAACCGGATACCAGTAGTATTGATGCAAGAGTTGCCACAGCGCTAGAGCAGCCAGAGGCGGGAGAGCCAACCGATGTCAATGCCGAGGGAGCCGTTCCCCAACCAAGGAGTGAGGCTGAGGTATCCGCACCGCTACAGGCAAATAGCCAAGAACTCGACCAGCAGATGGCGGCAGAAAATGTCACTGAGGAACAACTGGCAAATTCTAATGAACCGGAATTTATTGCCGCATTAGATGCCAAGAGACAAGCACAGGATCATGGGGCGACAGCACCCACCGCCTATCGCGCCGAAGAGCAAGGGATATTAACTCAGGGGCAAACTGAAGCTCAAACCATGGCTCAAACCCAGTTAGGGGAAATGCATGGTCAGCGGGAGCAACAGTTAAATGAGGTGATGGGGCTTCAAGATGAAACAAAGACCCAAGATGAACAGGAACGAACTAGAGTCGCTAATGAAATTAATGGCATTTATGAGCAAACAAAGACAGATGTTGAAACGATACTCAGTGATTTAGATACAGAAGTCACTAATAAATTTGACGCTGGTGCTGCAACAGCCAAGCAGAAGTTTGAGGCTTACGTCGGTGAAAACATGGAAGCCTACAAACAGGAACGTTACGGTGAGTGGTGGGATGTGACAGGCTGGGATGAACGGGCGGGTGATGCGGTATTTGGCTTACCACCAGAGGTGAATCGATTCTTTGTCGATGGGCGGCAATTATATATCGATGAGATGGATATCGCTATCACCGATATTGCTAATTATGTTGCTGAAAAGCTCAATGAGGCAAAAGAACGAATTAATCAAGGGAAGCAGGATATTCAGGATTATGTGGCTGGGTTGCCAGACAATCTCCGACAGGTTGGAGAAGACGCAGCACAAAATATTCAGAGCCAATTTGATCAGTTAGAGGAGAGTGTTAATAATAAGCAAAATGAGTTAATCGACTCATTGGCACAGCAGTACAGCACGAGTCTCCAAGAGGTTGATGCCCGCATTGAGGAGATGCAATGCAACACAGCAGGAACATATAGAAATATTAGGTAAACTAAACGATCTTGAAAAATGGTATGATACAGAGCTGGCAAAGATTAGAGGTTCTTCAGATAAAAAACAAATAGGATCAAAAATTAAGGCTCTAGCAGAGACGTTAAAGCACAAGATTGTTGCTATAGGCAATACTTACCAACTCAAAAATTTCGTACACCAATCACTTGGCATAACAGACTTGTTCAGCAAAATTAGAGGTCAGGTTCAAGAACTTAGAAAGCACTATAATCCCAGCACACCTAAAGGTCAAAATGATGGGCATAACAACACTGCTTATGCGGCGGAGCAACTGGGTTGGCAGGCTCCATGGGGACAGCATCAACAGCGGAGAGACACAGCGGAGCCTATCTTAACTGATGCAATTAACCAGCTAGATGCTCTCAAGCAAAGGTATGGTATTGATGTTTCTATGGAAGCCGATTATCAAGATGGCAAGGATGAGCGTGATGATTGTAGGAAAGCAGCTTCTGACCCTTCAGGATACCTAGCAGATAAAGGATTAAAGGTGAACACAAGCGGTAACTTGGTTCCGTTATAATATATCTAAAAAATAAGAAATATATTGTCGTTTATTTATCACTGTTCACGTAAGCAAAGCGAGGTGACTCGATTGGGGCAAAGATTAAATTTAATGTAAACTATAGTATCTTGTTTTTTAAACATATAGAGGTCAATTATGCCAAATGTATTTTTTCGAGCCAAGTTATTGTGGCAATCAGGAGAACGTGAACAAGGATTTTTTCGGCTGAATAATTATTTAAAAAGGGAGCTGGGACAACCTGTATTTATGGCTGCACCACGATTACTCGATAGCTCTCTGGATTCTCAAATGAGTTTTGAAAGTGCGATTTGGTCGATGCTTAATGACAGTGAGATATTACAAGCTCCGTTTGGAAATGTATTTTCTATTATTTGGCATTTAAATCCAGATCAAACTTGGATTCAATTACTTCTATATAAAAAATTTTACGATGATGATTACTTGTGGAGTGTTTATGATCAGAATGATTATTTTGTGACAAAAGTCAGTGAAAATAATTTTGAAATTGATGGAAAATTAGCAACTAATATTCTCAAAAATGAGTTTGATATCATTGTAGATGTGCTGATAGAGTCAGCTTTGAAAGGCCTTTTAGGTTCAAATGCTGCTGAGCCACCGAACAATGGACGACCTGTTTTGCCCATAGAAGATATCCAGGAAGTGAAGGATACAAATTGGGGACTTTTGAAATTAATGCTTTTGGAACGTTTCCCCAAAGCATATGCTGACTGTCCACCTGATTTTTGGACACAACTGGCTGCCAACGAGTCGGAAGAAGTTGTGATACGTTTTCTACATGATTTATTTGCTAAATTTGGTCATTCAATCGAAGTCGCAGAGACACGCTGGAAAGCCATTAAAAGAGATCATGAAGAATATGCCAATGCGGTATTAACTGCATTGGAAAATTTACTTAACGCGCAATATGATGCTAAGTGGGTTACAGAAATTGTTCGCGTAGATGCTGGTTGTACGGATGTAAACGATGGTGCAACGTGGTTAAAAGCTTTGTCTGTGGCGTTGCGTCAAGAGAACTTTGGTAAGTTAGCGCGTAGTTGTTATGGTTAATTGATATTTCATATTACATTGTTTATTCACAGATAAAAAGTCCTTACCTAACAGAACACACCGCCGATGCGAACCAAGCTGCAACCTATCTCCTGAATCTTAGCCAAGAACAACCCAATCACCCCCTGCTTTCCACGGACAATTGGTTAGCCTTATCCGTCAAACAGCAACAGGAATCAGGCGAAACAGGTTACAGTACAATCTGGGCTTATATTAATCCCTCCGCACTGGCTTCTGGTGAAACATTCAGTGAGGAAATGAATCAAGCCGTTGCTAACTTCTTCAAAGAATGGACAGAGACCAACTTATCTGCCGTCACCCAAAAAGCAACCTTTCAGATGCTTGACGGAATGCTAAATTTCTTCAAAGAATTAGCTGATGTCAGTCTGGATGCCCTAGAAAAGCAAGTAGCCAGTACCATCACCGAACCTGAACCATCTAGCATCCAGATTTTGGAGGAAATGGTCAATTTCTTCAAACAGGATGATTGGTCTTTTTACCAAATCAAAGGA
>CAKZMA010001263.1 GCA_937127375.1 uncultured Coleofasciculus sp.
GTATCAATCTGTGGATAAGTATTCGACGGGTATAATTATGCCATTAGCATTGCCGCAAGTCGAAGTGGACGTGCTTAGATTACTGCAGTGATGTTCTCCTACACGTCTCATCAGCGAGTAAGTGTAGGCTTCCTTTATCAACTTGTAGGGTGGGTTAGGCGGTAATCAATTAAGAAAATAAACCATTTAATTAGTTATCCGCCGTAACCCACCAAGTTATCCCTTTTAATGAAGATGTTGAGTTCAACTATTATTAGCCACTCTTCTTAAAAAGACAAACGACATAGATCAATGGTTTAGTCTAAACTCTTGTTACTGAGACATTAAACCAAAGGAGACTGATGATAATTATCGAGTAAATCCGCCGGATTTTGATACACTTTCATACAGCCTGCTTCTTTTAACTCAGCTTCTGAGAAACCACCGCAAAGCACGCCAATGACATCTAGATTTATTTTACAGGCGGCTTGAGCATCGTAAGGACTATCCCCCACCACAATTGCATCTTGGGTTGTCACCCCATCCAGCTTCCCTAATGCGGCTTGAAAGATGTCGGGATGGGGTTTTGACTTTTCAACATCGTCTGTAGAGGTTGCACCATCCACTAAGTCTTCAATATCCAACAGTTTTTTGTAGTGAGTCAGGGTTTCGGTTCTGGCGGAAGACGCCACGACAACTTTTTTTCCATCGGCTTTTAAGCGTTCAAAGAGTTGGCGCACTCCCTCAAATGGACGCGCCTGAGACAGAAGATTTTCTTGATAGTATTCTTTGCGATAAGTGGCAATATCCTCACCCAGGCGTTCAAATTCCGCTTGAGAAATAAAGACAGGGATGATATATTCACTCCCTTTACCGATTTGATGACGGATTTTATCGTAAGGCACATCATAGCCAAACTGTTTAAACGCTTTAACCCACGCCTGGGCGTGCAGATCAACGGAATCAACTAAGGTGCCGTCTACATCAAAAATAACAGCCTTTGGCATCACAGGTTCTCCTTTTATTTCCCTTAATTATGCCGATGCCCTTCTGGAAAATCAATCTAGCCTGAGAGAGATAATACTCATATCTTTCATGAAAAGGTTTAGGGAGAAGGAGAGAAGACTGGAGATCCGCCTAAATCCCCCATGCAAAAAAAGTGAAGACTCCTCTGGCTTCCCCCATGGAACAAAAAGCGAAACCTTTTTTGGCTTCCCCCTTTTGAAGGGGGACGGGAGGGGGATCTATTCACTACCTTTTTTTAGCCTTAAACAAGACACCAAAACCAAACGCCACAGCCGAACCCAAAATAGTCATGGGTTCGGGTACAGGTGTAGCCTGAGACGGATCAAGATTTAAGGGTTGATCGAGTTGGACTAGGATAAATTCGTTATTATCCGATTGGTCAGGACTACGCCCCTTAGAAAATGGGTAATTATTATCATTCATTACCAGTAGGGTTTTCTCATCCACAGGCAATACGCTTTCAATCGTAACAAAGGGGAACGTAAATACTCCATTCGTTGTACCATTACCGCCCAAATTATTGGGATCGGAAATATTCAGAAAATCCACTACTAATTCTTTTTGGACAAAACCGTTACTATCTATCTGATTGATGTCGATTTTGTAAATCCGCTTAAATTCAGCAGGTCTAGTAAAATCGGGATTATTGGGATCGCCTTGTCTGTTATCGCGCTCAATGACCAGAAATTCATGGTCATTAATTGCCGTCAAGTCACCAATCGCTCGACCTAGGGGATCTCGTTGATAGAAAAACGTTTTACCTGTATACTGTTGCTGGTCTAAATCAAACTCATTAATGAGCAGGCGATCGCCTTGGTCATCAGGTATCAATGCCCCTTCCAGCATGGCATATAGCTTGTTACCACTGCTATTGAGTGCCAGCCCTTCAAATCCTTGAGAACCCTCTAAATTGGCTGTACCGTCTAATTGAGGATTATGAGGAGATTGAACCAATGGGTTATCACCTAGACCCAGAAAATTGGGCAGCGAAATTGGCGCATCCAGAACTTGACCCTCTGCCGAAGCATGGAATAGAAAGGGACCAAATTCATCACCAAACCAGTAGGTTCCATCACTGGCTTGACGGAAGGATTCGAGGTCAAAGTCAGCACCTGTTAACCAGCGATTGGATTGAATCTTTGAGTCTACAGGAATGGTGGTGTCTGGATAAAAGGATTGTTCGGCAATAATCGGAAAGTCTATCTGATTTGCCCTATCATTTAACTGTAAAAAACTTTTATTGCTAAAGCGAGTCAGGCGTTCCCCTGTTTGGAAATTAACCGGGAAAACTTGACCTGTGGTAAAATCGGGTTCGACAGCATAAACCCGGAGCAGAAAATCAGCCGAATTGCTTTTACGACCAAAACCGTTATCTGTCATAACCCGAAAGGTTCCGGGTTTAGGTCCCGGTAAAACAGCCGAAAAGCCCTGCACGGGTTGTTGATCCGTAAAGGAGATGGGAAATTGTTGTCCTGAGGTGGGACCTGGGGCGAATGTATCTGCCTCAAGAATAGCACGTCCGGTCAGTTGAACGGCAGCGGCTGGAGACGTGAAAATCAAGGGTACAATTAGGGAGGAAAGACTCCTGAACAATAGATAAGAAGGCTTGCACATTTGTGGTAATGAAATAATATTCTAGGTAATTAAAATTATATAAGTGTAGTGAAGAATTATTCTATGACTTCATTGAAACTTCATAAAGGTTAGATAAGTATAAATATAATATAAATCATTGGTTAATTTTTGTTTAAGCCAATCTAAAAATAGGAACATCGTTACTGTTGTAGGTTTGGTTTCACTCCGTTCAACCCAACGAGCTAAACCGAGCAATTGTTGGGTCTCGTTCCTCGACCCAACCTACTATTAGGATAATCAAACCGAAGCCAATAATGAGAAAGGGGAGAGTCTCAAGAAACTTAACTATGTTAAATTGAATAGCGCTGACTGGTATGCTGGTGGGTTTCGACTTCGCTCAACCCACCCTACGGTATATCAAGGTTTTGTTGATCCAAAAATGCTGCCTGGAGCGTGCCATTGATGTTAAATTAGGCATATAAGTGTCAACCCATGACCAATGACAAAGGACAAAGGACAAAGGACAAAGGACAAAGACTTAGTCCTGATTGGCGGCGGTCATAGCCACGCGATCGCACTGCGGATGTTGGGGATGAATCCCTTGCCCGGAGTACGGTTGACGCTGATTACTAATGTGTCTCATACCCCCTATTCCGGGATGTTACCGGGTCATGTGGCTGGGTTCTATACCTTTGATGAATGTCATATCGATTTGCGGCGTCTTGCTCAATTTGCTAGCGCTCAATTATATATTGATAAAGCCGTGGGTTTAGATTTAAACTCAAATAAAGTTATTTGTGCCAATCATCCTCCCGTTGCCTTTGATGTCTTGTCAATTGATATTGGTAGTAACCCGGCTAAAGAATCGGTTCCTGGCGTAGCTAAATACGCGATTCCGGCTAAACCTGTCCCCCAATTTTTAAAGCGATGGAATCGAATTATTGAAACAATTAGCCAACATCCTCAACAATCCCTGAGTTTAGGAATTGTCGGTGGTGGTGCAGGTGGGGTAGAACTGGCAATGACAATGCAACGGCGTCTTATTAATGTAGAGACGCGCCATGGCACATCTGTAAAAATTCATTTATTTCATCGGGGTAATCAACTATTACCCGGTCATAATTCCTGGGCGCGGCGATATGTTCAGAAGCTGCTAACGAAACGGGGAATTCAGGTACATTTAGGGGAAACGGTTTCTCAGATATTGCCGGATAAAATTTGCTGTGAGTCGGGTTTAGTTGTCGATTGCGATTACAGCTTCTGGGTAACGCAAGCCTCGGCACCGAGTTGGATTGCGGAATCAGGATTGCATACCACTTCAAATGGTTTTATTTCAGTTGGCGATACGTTACAATCCCTCTCTCATCCGCATATTTTTGCCGCTGGTGATATTGCCACCATGGTAAATCATCCTCGCCCTAAAGCCGGAGTATTTGCGGTGCGTCAAGGGAAGCCTTTAGTCGAAAATTTGCGTCGCTTTGTACAGGGAAAAACGCTACATCCTTACAAACCTCAACGGCGATTTTTGAGTTTAATTGGCACAGGTGATGGCAGCGCGATCGCATCCTGGGGTCTTTTTGGTTGGCATTCCCGACTGCTATGGCGTTGGAAGGATCATATTGACCGCAAATTTATGCGGCAATTTAGGGATTTGCCAGAGATGGAATCGGCTAATACTGTTCCAGAGAAAACGCCGAACTTGACGAAATCACCCCGTTTAGGGACACCAAAAAACGCCCCGCCGATGTATTGCGCTGGCTGTGGTTCTAAAGTGGGTAGCACTACCCTAGAACGAGTGTTAAAACGGGTGCAGGATGAGTATCATTTCTCCACACCAGAGGATATTATTCTCGGATTGGGAACGCCCGATGATGCAGCGGTGCTAAAAGTTCCCGCCGATAAACTATTAGTACAAACGATTGATTATTTTCGTACCTTAATCAATGATCCCTTTATCTTTGGGCAAATTAGCACTCATCACTGTCTCAGCGATTTATTTGCCATGGGTGCAACGCCTCAGAGTGTTTTGGCAATGGTAACAGTACCTTATGGGACAGCCGCTAAACAGGAGGAAACCCTCTATCAATTGTTATCCGGGGCGATGAAGGTATTATCTCAAGTACAAGCGCCGTTGGTGGGAGGACATACAACGGAAGGGACAGAATTAGCCTTTGGTTTATCCTGTAATGGGTTAGTACATCCTCAGCAACTGATTAAAAAAAGTGGGATGAAACCAGGCGATCGCGTAATTCTAACTAAAGCCTTAGGAACCGGGATTTTATTTGCTGCACATCAACGTTTACAAGCAAAAGGGCGCTGGATTGATCAGGCGGTGGAGTCGATGTTGGTATCGAATCA
>CAKZMA010001264.1 GCA_937127375.1 uncultured Coleofasciculus sp.
AACCTAATGATATATCTATAGATTACTGCGATGATATCATTATTGCTGTTCATAAGCTGGCGAATAAAATAGCACAACATCTACATCTTCCCGTGGGGACTATCCTAGTCAATTTTAGTATTAGCTTGCAGCATCCAGGGCGAGTTGAGCTGACACAACAAAACGATTACTTAATTAATTTACATGCACGTTATCGTCAAGATCAACGTGACATAGCAGCAATCTTGGCTCATGAAATTACCCATGTGTTCCTGCATCGCGCCAAACTAAGGTTTCCAACGACAGATGACAATGAAATCCTTACGGATACTGCCGCCGTCTATCTGGGTGTTGGATGGCCATGCCTAAATAGTTTCCGAATAATGGTTGAAGACTCATTTGTTCCAGGTTTTGCAATACCTACCAAGATGACTATTATGCATGCTTCAAAAGTCGGATATTTAACGCCAGAAGAACTTGGATATGTGCTGGCAAAACGCTCTCTAGTCTTCGGAGAGAAAATAGATAAATGGTTGACATTACAAGCCCGTGAGATATACCAATTTGGTCTGCGAATGGCAATGGCAGATTATAGGTGTCCGCCGTTACGCCACTGTGGTTTTTGGAGACGGATGCTTTACTATTGGCATCGTTGGCGCATAAGTAGATTGGGAATAAAAGACAGTTCATTTAGCTTCAATGGCTACCAACTTGAAGTATATGGTAGCAAAATTAAGGTCAGATTTGACTGTCCAGTGTGCTTTCAAAAATTACGTGTCCCAGCTTATAAGCGAAGAATAAAAGTTGTGTGTAGGACTTGTAAAAATACTCTGGATTGCCAGACATAATTGGATGAGCATTTTTTTAGCTTTGAGTATGCTAAAACGACAAATAATTCCCAATCAATAACATTAAAGTTTAAATATCGAACTCAGGTCATAGATATATCGGTTTCACTATCGTCTTGAAAAAACTATTGTGTTAAATCTATGAAACAACTCATTGGTACAAAACTAAACAACCGCTACCAGATTCAATCTTTACTTGGTCGTCAAATTGGGCGAAGAACTTTCCTCGCCACTGACTTAGAAGTGCAGATTCCTGTAGTCGTTAAACTCCTGCTATTTGGACCTGACTTTACCTGGGAAGATTTTAAACTCTTTGAACGAGAGGCAATAACCCTGAAGTCTCTCGATCACCCAGCCGTACCTAAATATCTTGACTATTTTGAATTAGAGACTGAGTTGGGCAAAGGTTTTGCTCTGATACAAACTTATATTGATGCTCCTTCTCTAGAAACAACAATTCAGGATGGACGGAAATTTTCTGAAGCAGAGGTGATTGAATTAGCCGAGGGACTGTTGGATATTCTCATCTATATCCACGGGCAAATTCCGCCAGTAATTCACCGTGATATCAAACCGAGTAATATCCTCCTGACTAACCGTTCTGGTAATAGTATTGGCGATATCTATTTAGTAGACTTTGGCTCAGTACAAACGGTAGCAAGTAAAGATAGCGGTACGATTACCATTGTCGGGAGTTATGGTTATATTCCGCTGGAACAATTTGGTGGAAAAACAACCATGGCTTCGGATTTATATAGTTTAGGGATGACTCTAATTTATTTAATTACAGGTGTTCATCCAGCCGAACTGACTCAGGTTAATGGACAGGTTAAATTTGACAGTAGTGAGATTAGCCGCAAGTTTTCAAGATGGTTAGAGAAGATGACACATCCTCATCTTGATCGACGATTTGACTCAGCTAAATCAGCACTGACTGCCCTGAAATCAGAAGATGGAAGCCATGGAGATTATCTCCATCTTCGACCCGTTGGGAGTAAAGTTGAACTGTACCGCGATCGCGATCGACTGAAAATAGTAACTTCAAATATTGATGAGTCAACAGGGAGTTCCTGTTTTAGCGTTTTTAGCATTGTTCCAACAATTATATTTATTTTTATTATGGTTTTTAATTTGGGTGTCACTGGATATATTTTCACGATATTCGTTGGAATATTTATGCTTACCTTTGGTATTATACCTATTTTAAATCGAGTTAAATATCCGCGTTATAAAATTATGTGTATTGCTCGAAATCGCAGTATACGTATAGGGACTTTTTATGAGCGATCACAACCTATTCAATGGCAAACACAATGGTCTGATTTTAAAAATATTAATCTTTTGGCGTACAATCCGGGATATAAATTTAATCGCTATTTAGATGAACAAAGGAAAGAAATAAGAAGAGGAACCGTTATTGTTCCTCCAAGTTTATCTATCTATGCTGGAAATATTGAATACAAAGTCGGTAATCATCAACTTTCTCAAGCCGAGTTACTGTGGCTGGGAAAGGAATTAAGTGATTTCCTAGATTTGGAAATGCAAACGATTTACCCGACTCCAAGAGTGCCACCAGAACCGAATGATTGTGGTGGAGGCTGTTAGTCTTAGAGAGGGAAAAATCGTTATGACACCAGATCAGAAAGATTTATATGCGCGGATATGTGAATTTAAATTAGATCATCCATCAGCTAGCTTTCCTTTTTCGGCTAAATTATCTTGGGAATATCAGTGGACAGGAATCTATACCTATCGCGCGATTCAAGAGTACAAAAAATTTGTGTTTTTGGTGATCGTGGCTGATCAAGCCTTATCTCCTTCCACAGTAGTTGATCGAGTTTGGCATCTCCATCTACTTTATACCCAGTCTTATTGGGATGAATTTTGTGGCAAGGTACTCCATCGATCATTGCACCATGTACCAAGTTTAGGTGGAAAAGAGGAGGGACTGAAATATTACCATCAATACTGTCAAACATTAGACATCTATCGCCGTTATTTTGGTCAACCCCCCACCGATATTTGGAATCCGCCCAAGTTCAGAGGTGAAGGTGTATCCTTTCAATGGATTGATCGTCATCGATACTGGATTATCCCAAAACTAAAGATATTGGCAGTAGGTCAAAAATTCTTGGCAAAGATGTTAACCGTGATCATCAAGTTCCTGTCGAGGAGAAATTTCGGTGGCTTTTTTCAATAGTTATTGAAAAACTTAAAGAAAATGAATGAGAATCATTATATTGGCTTACTACTGATTTGGCTGGTATTCAGTGTTGAACTCCTGATCCAGCCCACAGAGATTAACCGGGGACAAAGAGTGCGATCGCGTTCATTTCGTCAGGAAGACAGTTTATTAGTCAGCCGATAATCGCTCCTACATTCAATGTCAGTTACACAGCAGGTAAACGCACCTGAAAACAGCTACCCACCCCAACCTGACTCGTCACCGTAATTTTCCCGCCATGACGCTGCGCGATCGCAGCAGCAATAGCTAAACCCAACCCTGTCCCCCCCTCGCGGCGAGAACGGGCTTTGTCCGCCCGCCAGAAGCGATCAAACACAAAGGGTAATTGTTCTCGCTCAATGCCAATTCCGGTATCCTTAACACTCACAATGGCAAAGCGATTAGTTTTCGCTAAAATCAGGTCTACTTTCCCTTGACTCGGCGTATATTGAATCGCATTTTCCAGTACGTTACAAAATAAACGACTCAGTTGTGATTCATCCCCTACCACAGAAACTGTGGCTAGCCACTGAGACTGGATTGTCACCTCTTTGTCTTGGGCAAAAGGTTCTAATAACTCCAGCAAGTGCTTTAAAATCTTATTCAGAGAGATTGTGCTTTTCTCCCGGCTAGGCGTTGATATCTTACTATCGTTTCGCGCTAAAAAAAGTAAGTCTTCTGATAAGTGACTCATCTGATCCGTAGCACTCGCGATCGCTGCTAACTTTTTCGCATCTTTGGGATGAATTCGTTCCGGATGATTTCGCATCACATCAACTGATGCTTTAATCGCCATTAAAGGACTGCGTAACTCGTGAGACGCATCCGCCGTAAACTGTTTAAGTTGCTGAAAACTTTGCTCAATTGGCTCCACAGCTTTCTGTGTCAACCACAGTCCGCCCAAACCCACTAAACCTAACCCCATAACACCACCCATTCCCAATCCCCACAGCATTTGGCGTTGAACGATTTGGATATCCTCCATCGATTGCGAGGCGCGAATATACCCTTCTAGAGAGGGCTGATTGGGGGTTGAGCCATCTTTAAACACAGAAATGGTATACGTGCGAACCTGTCTCGGCTTTTGCTTTTCCGCTTGAGTTTGAGAACCGACTCGGAGTCGAGAGTCCAACTCTAGAGCGCCTCGACTTGCCAAAAGTTGACCCTTGGCATCAAACCATTCTAAGCTTTGCTGATCCCGATTAAAAATATCGCGCCAGGGAACCGTATCCACTTGATTCAGATATTGACGCCCCTTCATTTTGACAGGCGTAAACGAGGCGGCAGCGGCTTGAGCCAGAGTCAATAGTTTTTTATCCAGTTGATAATAAAGATTGCGGCTAACAAAGACATAAACTCCCGAACCAAAGAAACTCAAAATTGCTGCCATTACAGTTAGGTAAGACAACAATAGACGCCAGCGTAAACCTTGAAACATTCTAATAACGGTAGAAACGTAGCATCCTACGTCTGAGTTTTGACTGTGTAGGGGCGGGTTTTACCGATAACCTTGAGGATAAAACCTCTAACTGAACTAAACCCGCCCTGACTTTGTAGGGGCGGGTTTATGTGCTTTCGTTTCACTATGTATGATAACATTTATTCAAAACCCGCCCTGTATAAGGTTTAAATTATAAATCTTCCCCAATCACCAATCATTGTTTTAAACGATAACCCAAACCATAAACCGTTTCAATCAAATCACTGGGAGCGCCGCCAGCTTCAAGTTTCTGTCGTAAACTGCGGATATGCGCTTTCACCGTCGCTTCTTCCGGGAGTCGCTCAAAGGGCCACAGGTGTTCTAAGATTTGAGCGCGGCTAAACACACGACGACCATGGCGTAAGAAAAATTCTAACAACGAATATTCTTTGGGTGAAAGCGATAAGAGGCGATCTTCATAAAAAACTTCACAGGTACTTGGATCTAGTCGCAGCTTTTCCCATTCTAATACCGGGGGGGCGGTTGAAACACCCCGACGCAGTAAGGCTCGAATGCGAGCTGATAACTCTTCTAGGTCAAAGGGTTTAACCAAATAGTCATCAGCTCCTGCATCCAATCCCACAACCTTATCACTAATTGTATCCTTAGCCGTTAGCATCAGAATCGGAGTACTACAGCCTTGGGAGCGTAGTCGCTGGCAAAGTGTAATCCCATCGATTTTGGGTAACATAATGTCGAGCAAAATTAAGTCATAGGTGACAGAATCAGCGAGATTTAACCCCTCCTCTCCATCATGCGCCACATCGATCGCATAATGTTGATCGGTGAGATCTTCTTCTAGGGCATCGGTAATGCGCTCATCATCTTCCACGAGTAAAAGTCTCATCTCTGACACCTGTTACTTAATAAGACTTATCGCTCCCAAGGTAAGCTGTTCACGTTCTGATCAAGCTAGGTTTATGGCGTAGCCTCACCGTCTTCCTCTTCTTCCTCACCAGGCATAGCCTCACCGTCTTCCTCTTCTTCCTCACCAGGCATAGCCTCTTCCTCACCAGGCATAGCCTCTTCCTCACCAGGCATA
>CAKZMA010001265.1 GCA_937127375.1 uncultured Coleofasciculus sp.
GGTGCTAATCTGACTCAGGTTACTTTGAATCGGGCGAACTTAAGCTATAGCAATCTGAGTAATACTAATCTCACGGGAGTTGATCTGACGATTACCGAGGTAGAGAAAGCTCGATTGGGAGAGAATGAGGGACTATCTGAAGCCAGCCAGCTTGATTTGCAGCGACGTGGGGCAATCTTTGAAATGACGAGTTTTAGTGTGGGGGGAATGTCGGATTCTTAGCGGATGTTGATGGAAAAAGTGACTCATCCACTCCCAGAAAGAGAGAGTGCCAACATGAGTTGTGCTGATAGATTTCCAAGACACTCTCTCCTCCCTCTCTTCTTTGAGACAATCCTGGCTGGATCAAGCAATGTCCACTAACTGAATCTCAAACGTTAAGTCTTGTCCTGCTAGAGGGTGGTTGGCATCTAATCTCACATTCGAGTCGGTGACATCGGTAATCACCACTGGAATAACTCGCCCGTTGGGTTGTTGAATTTGTAATTGCTGACCGATTTCGGGATTCAAGTCTGGGGGCATTTTGTCTCGTGTCACCTCCAGTACCATTTCGTCTCGATGGGGACCATACGCTTTATCCATGGGAATCATTTCGGTTTTGGAATCCCCAGGCGTCATACCCATAACGGCTTGCTCGAAACCTGGAATGACCTGTCCAGCATCAATGGTGAATTCTATCGGTTCGCGACTCAGGGAAGAATCAAAGACTGTACCGTCCTTTAGTTTACCTGTGTAGTGAATTTTGACGGTATCACCCACTTTCGCTTGTGCCATATTTATTTTCCTTGGAGTTGATCAACACCTCTAGGGTATCAACTCGCGCAAATTTTGCATTATTTCTCTAGTGTGATTAATGAGTCATATCTATCTGGGAGGTGAGTCATAACTCTAAGGAAACTGTAGGGTGAGCAAGGCTAATGAACCGAGTTAATCAGTCTATCGCTTGCCCACCTTAGCTGGCATTCAGCCAGTTGAATTAGCTTACGGAGGTCAGATCCTGCTCAGACTCCTCGGCTTCAGGAGTTGAAGCGGCTAACGCTTCTGGAAGAACAGGGATAGCAAAGTTATAGGGTTCAAAGACTTCTGATGAGGGTGTCTCTGTGATAATCGCTTCAGTAGGTTGGTTATGATCGGCTTTGAGTTTTTTCACAGCGACTAACCCTCCGGCTACGGCGGCGATACCAACACCAGCAATGCCGAATTTTTTGTAGAAGTTGATTTTATCGCCAACGAGACTAGGAGATTCTCCAGAAGCACTTTGGGAAACACCCTTTTTGCCAAACGAACAAGGGAAGGCTTGAGTGGGGCTAATCGTTGCCAGGAATAGGCTACCTGTAACGGTTACGGTAGACAGGAGGCTTGTGAAAACCAGTTTGGATTTAATCATGATTGCTAAGGGATATGTCTAATCAGGGACAAAAAGCTTATCTAACAGTGTACAGACCTGATCCAATTATGGAATCATTATCCGATAGCAATTTCTCATTAAATATATAAATCAAACTCAATGATATCGCTGAGATTCTTGGCAACGCTGTCCAATGACACGTTAGAACGCAACGAGGTATAGGTATTCAGTCGGACATGGTATATGCAGCGCCACCTAGCCGGGAGTACGTCACAATATAAAAATATAAGAACTTCCCTCTCTTTCTATGGACTGGCAAGAACTATCTGGTAGCTGGGTTTTAATTCCGTCTCGTCCCGTTGGCATCGTGCATTTTTTGGGTGGGGCGTTTATTGCGGCTGCACCCCAAGTCACCTACCGTTGGCTACTTGAGCAATTAGGGCGTCAGGGTTACTTGGTTGTGGCGACGCCGTTTCTCAATACCTTAGATCACGTTGCGATCGCCCGCGAAGTCCTCAACCGTTTTGAGACGACCCTCGATCGCCTCAAAGCCACAAGACTACTCAGGAAACAGTATTTACCGATCTACGGTGTGGGACATAGCATGGGGTGCAAACTGCATCTGCTGATTGGCAGTTTGTTTTCCGTGGAACGGGCGGGTAATATTTTGATTTCCTTCAACAACTACCCAGCGAAACAGGCGATTCCGTTTCTGGAACAGTTCAATATGCTGGATCAGTTGACGTTTCTCAAGCAGTTGAATATCAAGCCAGCCTTTGACGTTGAATTTACCCCCTCACCCCAACAAACTAATGATCTGATTGCCCAGCAATACGCCATCCGTCGTAATTTACTGATTAAATTTATCAATGATGAGATTGACCAAACGGCAATCCTATCCCCTGTGCTGCAACAGCGATTTCCGAATATGGTTGTGCTACAAAGGCTACCGGGAAATCATTTAACACCGTTGGGACAAGATGTCAATTGGAAAACGGGAGATTCCTTCACGCCATTCGATGCGATCGGTCAGTGGATGAAGCAAGGGGTTTATCGAGATTTAAATCGATTGAAATTAGAGATGATTCGCTGGTTAAATCCTTTGGCAGTGGGGTAAATTGATATTGATAGATCAGTAGTCGGGCAAAAGTAGAGTTTTAATTGTGTCCACCCACTTAATTCATCAAATAAACTGTGCCGCGCTACTAAGCTGTCATGCATTTAAATTGGGCATGGGTAGCGAGCAAGATGCTCAATGTAGCGAGCAAGATGCTCAATGTAGCGAGC
>CAKZMA010001266.1 GCA_937127375.1 uncultured Coleofasciculus sp.
CCGTCAAAGCCAACGCGACTGAACTGTTATTTCTGCAACACGTTATGAAAAAGCTCAAACCTAAGCCGGGGGCGCGTTGTGGGATAGTAGTACCTGAAGGAACGCTTTTTCGAGGTGGAGCTTTTGCTACTGTGAAGAAAGAACTGCTTGATGATTTTAATCTGTTCATGGTCGTGAGTTTACCCCCTGGCACGTTTGCTCCCTATTCCGATGTTAAAGCCGCATTGCTTTTTTTTGAGCGAGGGGAACAACAAAAGGAGGTACTTTATCAAGAGATAGCCTTACCTGATGACCTTAAGAAGTTCAGCAAAGTTAACTCAATTTCAGATGAGCATTTTGCGGAAGCGCGTCAGGTTTGGCAACAGATGAAGACTTACCTTCAGGGTAAAGCTCCTAGACTAGAGTTTACAGAGAATAGCTGGACTGAAGATTCAGAAGAATTGAGAAAAGGCGGCTATGATTTAACAGCAAGAAATCCAAATTATGCCAAATGTGAAAAATTACCACATCCGGCTGAAATTACAGCTCAACTATTAGAAAATCACTATGAGTTGCAGAAAAGACTAGAGCGGCTTCATAAGATGGTTAATGAGGGTTGGAAATTGTGATCTTTGAAACAGTAGCACCCACAGTAAAGCACTCATGGAATTTACCTAAAGGATGGGAGCAGATTCCTTTAGGCTCGCTAGGTGTGGCAGAGATAATAATGGGTCAATCTCCCCCTAGTACAACTTATAACTCTGTGGGACAAGGACTACCTTTTTTTCAAGGTAAAGCTGAGTTTGGGGATTTGTATCCTAATCCAGTGAAATGGTGTACAAGCCCCAAAAAAAAAGCTTTTCCTGGGGATGTTCTTATATCTGTAAGAGCGCCTGTTGGGTCAACAAATTTAGTTAGAGAAGAATGTTGTATTGGTCGAGGTATTGCAGCGATTAGACCAAAAAAAACTATACTTACTCGATATTTGCTCTATGCTCTTCGTTCTCGGCAGTATGAGCTTTCAAGTTGTGGTAGAGGAAGCACTTTTGCCTCGATTGGCAAAGAAGAACTTTCTACATTCTCCATACCAATTCCTTTTTTAAGTAACCCAAGTTATTCACTTGATATTCAAAATCGCATTGTATCTCGCATCGAATCCTTGGTGGGTGAATTGAAAGGCGATCACCAGCTTCTGGACAAAATGCGTCGGGATACTAGCCGATTTCTAGAAATGAAATTGGAGGAAATTTTTGAAAATTTGCAGTCAGTGAGACAACCACTGATTGATGTTATTGAATCACCTCCCAGAAACGGATGGTCGCCAAAATGTGATGATAACCCTAATGGAACTCCTGTACTTAAGCTGGGAGCAGTCTTAAGGTTTCAGTATAACCCCGATGAATTTAAGCGAACAAGCCTACCAACTGATCCGAATGCACATTACTGGCTGAAACCAGGAGATGTTTTGATATCTCGAAGTAATACACTCGAACTTGTAGGTCATGCGGCTATTTATTCAGGAACTCCTTTTCCCTGTATTTATCCAGATTTGATGATGCGGATTAGAGTGGATCAATCAAAAGCTGATAGCCGTTTTCTAGTTTATTGGCTTCAGAGTAAAGAAGTACGTCATTTTATTCAATCTCGTGCTTCTGGAGCCAGTCCAACAATGAAAAAAATTAACCAAGGTCATGTATGTAATATTCCATTTCCGGGAATTTCTGTAGAGAAACAACGTCAATTAGCTCATTATTTAGACTCTATTCAATCTGAAGTTAACGAAATGTTGAAAACAATGCAACAAGATGCAAAACTACTTGAACGATTAGAACAGACAATTTTAGAGAAAGCATTTCAGGGGCAGCTATAGATTATGACGAGCGCCAGCGAAAAGCTTAATCAGGTTTGGTCGGAATTCCAAAAAGCTGGAATTACCGATGATTTAAGCGTCATTGAATATATTGCCAGATTTCTCTTAGAAGAAAGCAATTCAATTGTAGCTTCATCCAGCGATTCAAAAGCCCAGAGTATTGTCCCCCATGATCCAGAAAAATTTCCATCAGAGAAAGCAATACCTAAAAGACCACCTAGTGACTTAAATATAGATATAGAAACTATCAAGCAGTATTTGCGTGAAGCAGCAGAACAAGCAGGAGACATCGCAACCCTATTTGACCGTTACGTTCTCTTTCGCTTACCTTCCATGCTTCCAGGGGGACGCTATCCGACTCCCAGGCACATAACCACTTTTCTACAGCGTATTGCCCAGGTTAAACCCAGTCATAGTATGGCAGATATTGCCTGTGGCAGTGGGGGTTTTTTAGTCGCTCAAGAGATAACTGTTACTTCCCCACTAAGAGTGGGTATTGATATTTCTCCTGAATGGAAACGACTCGCATGGGCTAATACCAGATTGCATGGGTTTGTCCCACGCTTGCTCAATGGGAACGCTCTTGATAGTAAGGATTTAGCAAAAGTTTTTACTGACAATAAGTTTGACCGCATTTTAATGAACCCGCCCTTCGGCGAAAAGATTGATAACAAGTTAGCGGAAAGTACCCTTGGGCAGAGGGTGGGTAGCCGCAGCGAAACCGCGCTGACTGCACTAGCTCTCAAAAAACTATCTGAGGGAGGAAAAGCAGCCATCTTAGTTCCTTCAGGTCTGCTATTTAGTAACAATACAGGT